>NZ_JBHXMU010000027.1:0-56084 GCF_042720685.1 Kitasatospora sp. NPDC058492 | reverse complement strand
CCCAACCCCCCCCCCCGCCCCCCCCGGGGGCCCCACCCCGGTGGGGGGCCCGCCCCACGGTGTGGAACGACTCAGACGCCGATCAGGTCGACGACGAAGATCAGGGTCGAGCCCGCCGGGATGAGCGGGGTCGGCGACTGGTTGCCGTAGGCCAGGTGCGACGGGATGGTCAGCTCGCGGCGGCCGCCGACCTTCATGCCGGCGACACCGCGGTCCCAGCCCTTGATGACGCGGCCGGCGCCCAGCGGGAACGAGAACGGGGCGGTGCCCCGGTTCCAGCTGGAGTCGAACTCCTCACCGGTCTCGAAGGTCACGCCGACGTAGCGGACCTTGACGACCTGGCCCGACTTGGCCTCATCGCCGTCACCGACGACGATGTCGCGGATCTGCAGGTCCGCCGGGGCGTCGCCGATCGGGAAGTCGATCTCGGGCTTCTCGTTGAGGTTGACGCTCACAGTCCCTCTTCTCACGTTTCGCATTGCAGTCACGACCAAGCGGCGGGCGCCCGCACCCCCGGTCCGTTCCCGGACCACGGTACGGGCGCCCACCGCCCGGGGTGGTCCGGCCACGCGGCCGGACCTGAAGGTCACACGCACACCATTGTCACCCGAAAGTGGATCAGCCCTGACCGGCGTCCAGGATGTCCACCACGAAGACCAGCGGCGCGCCCGGCGGGATGTCGCCCTGGCCCTTGTCGCCGTACGCCAGCGCGGCCGGGATCACCAGCTCCACCCGGCTGCCGACGGTCTGGCCCACCAGGCCCTGGTCCCAGCCCTGGATGACCTGGCCACCGCCTACCGGGAACGAGAACGCCTGGCCCTTGCTGAGCGAGGAGTCGAACATCTTGCCGTCCTTGAACAGCGCGCCGGTGTACTGGACGACGACCTTCTCGCCCTTCTCCACCGCCGGCCCGGTGCCCTTGATCAGGACGTGCGACTTCAGCTCGGTCGGGTCCTTCGCGCCGGCCACCGGGGTGATCTCGGCCGGCTTCTTGCCGTTGTCCTTGACCTGCGGGAAGTCCGCGGGCGGCGGCGTGACGGTGCCGCTCACCACGGAGTCGGGCGCGTTGGCGTTGCGGATGTCGATCACGAAGACCAGGTCGTCCTTCGCCCCGATCGACATGTCGGCCTTGCCCTGGGAGCCGAACGCGGCGGCCGGCGGGGCCACCACGAGGACCCGGCTGCCGGCCTTCTTCCCGACCACGGCCTGGTCCAGCGCCGGGATCAGCGCGTCGGTGCCGGCCTGGAAGATCTGCGGCTTGCCGTTGTTGTCGTACGAGCTCGGGATGTCCTTGCCGGTGGTCCAGTCCTTGGCGGTGTAGTCCACCGAGGTCCAGGAGTTCTTGTCCACCTTGGGGCCGGTGCCCTCGGTCAGCACCTTCACCACGAAGGAGCCGTCGGAGGCCTCGCCCGGCACCTGGATCTCGGCCTTCTTGCCGAAGTCACCGGTGACGGTGGGCAGCACCTTGGCGCTGTCCTTGATCGGCGGCACCGGGTCGGCGGTCGGCGTGGGCGGCGCGCTCTTGGCGGCGTCCGGCTTGGCGGCGGTGTCCGACTTGCCGTCCTTGTTCACCAGGTACAGCGTCACGGCGCTGCCGGCCAGCAGCACGGCCAGCACCGTGCCGAGGATCACGCCCAGCCGGCCCACCCCGGGCGGGTTCTCGTCGTACCCGGCCTCCGAGGTGTCGCCCCGACGCACGGTGGAGGCGAAGATCTGCGGGGTGTCGTCCGTCTTGGTCCCGCCCGAGGCCCGCGGCTGCTCGCCGGGCTGCGCCCAGCCGGCCTGCTGCTTCAGGATCGACGGCGGGACGACGATCGACTCACCGTCCCCCGGGAGCGGGCCGCCGGGACGCGAGGCGGCCGGGTCACCCGCGGAGCTGTCGTTCGCCGCGGTGTCGGCCCCGCCCGGGCTCGGCGTCTTCTCAGTCATGACTCCCCATCCATCTCGCCACGAGGTCTTCCAGGTCTGCGACCGGCGTGCTGACTGCCGGTCTGCCGTCGCACCGTCCGCCCCGGACCTCGACGCCGGGCGGCGCCTGCCACAGTGCGAGGGCAGTATGACAGCTCAGGATGAGGGCGGACGCTTCGTTGTACGAGCGTCCGCCCAAGCGTACGGAATCCCCGGGGGGACTTCCTAGAGCGTGTCCGCCCTAAACCGCTTCCCTGGCTTCCCTAAACAGCTTCCAGGATGTCGATCACGAAGACCAGCGTCGAGTTGGGCGGCACCGAGCCCTGCGCCTGGTCCTTGTAACCGAGCGCGGGCGGCACCACGAGCAGGATCCGGCTGCCGACGGTCTGGCCGACCAGCGCCTTGTCCCAGCCCTCGATCACGCTGCCGGTGCCGATCTGCACCGCCTGCGCGCCCCCGTGCGTCCAGGAGGAGTCGAACTGCTGGCCGTTGTTCCAGAGCACCCCGGTGTACTGCACCACCAGGGTCTGCCCGCTCTTGACCTGCTTGCCCTCGCCCTTGATCAGCACCGCCTGCTCCAGGTCGGTGGGCGCGGCCTGCCCGGCCGGCACGGTGATCGTCACCGGGGCCTTGCCGTTGTCCTTGACCTGCGGCATCGTCGCCGGCGGCGGGGTCATGGCGCCGGTCAGCGTGGAGTCCTGCGGCAGGCTCTCCATGATGTCCAGGACGAACACCACGGTGTCGCCCTTGTTGACGCCGAGCTGGGTGCTGCCCTGCTCGCCGAAGGCCGCCGCCGGCGGGGCAACCACCAGCAGCCGGCTGCCGATCTTCTTGCCGATCACGCTCTGGTCCAGCGCCGGCACGAGCTGTCCGCTGCCGGCCTGGTAGAGCTGCGGCTTCCCGCTCGGGTCGTACGAGCTGGGCAGGTCCTTGCCGGTGGTCCAGTCCTTCGCCGTGTAGTTGACCGTCACCCAGTCGCCCTTGTTGACCGTCGACCGCTCGCCCTCGCTGACGGTGTTCACCACGAACTGGCCGCCGGGCTGGCCCTCCGGGAGGGTGATGGTGGCCTTGCTGCCGAAACCGCCCTCCGAGAGCGTGGGCATCGGCGACGCCTCGCCGACCGGCGCGGGCACCGTCGGAGGCGCGCTCGCCGCGGACGGAGTCGCCGGGCCGGCCGCCTTGGGCGAACTGCTGCAGGCGACCGCCAGCAGCAGGGGCAGGGTGAGTAGCAAACCGGCGGTGCGGCGCACGGTGGTCCTAACTGTCGATCGAGGTCGGCTCTCCTGACTTCGACGGACAGCGTATGCCCGGACGGTGTCCGGCCCCGGTAGACACCACCGGGGCCGGACACCGCCTTGATCACAAACCTGGGATCCCCTTCGGGGGTCACATCCCGGCGATCAGCTTCTCCACCCGCTCGTCCACCGAGCGGAACGGGTCCTTGCAGAGCACCGTGCGCTGTGCCTGGTCGTTCAGCTTCAGGTGCACCCAGTCCACCGTGAAGTCCCGGCGCTGCTCCTGCGCCCGGCGGATGAAGTCCCCGCGCAGCCGGGCCCGGGTGGTCTGCGGCGGGATGGACTTGGCCTCGAAGGTCTTGAGGTCGGTGGTCACCCGCTTCGCCTGGCCCTTGCCCTGGAGCAGGTAGAACAGGCCGCGCCGGCGGTGGATGTCGTGGTACGCCAGGTCGATCTGGGCCACCCGCGGGTTGGACATGCTCATCTGGTGCTTCTCGCGGTAGCGCTCGATGAGCTTGTACTTCATGATCCAGTCGATCTCGGTGGCCACCTGGTCCAGGTTCTCGGTGCGGACGGCCTCCAGGGTCCGGCCCCACAGTTCGAGCACCTGGCCGATGGTGCCGGTGTTGATGCCCTTGCGGTCGGCGAACTCCAGCGCCTTGGTGTAGTACTCCTCCTGGATGTCCAGCGCGCTGGCCTCGCGCCCGTTGGCGAGCCGCACCTGGTGGGTGCCGGTGAGGTCGTGGCTGACCTCGCGGATCGCCCGGATCGGGTTCTCCAGGGTGAGGTCGCGCATCACCACGCCGGCCTCGATCAGCCGCAGCACCAGGTCGGTGGCGCCGACCTTGAGCAGCGTCGTGGTCTCCGACATGTTGGAGTCGCCGACGATCACGTGCAGCCGGCGGTAGCGCTCGGCGTCCGCGTGCGGCTCGTCGCGGGTGTTGATGATCGGGCGGGAGCGGGTGGTGGCGGAGCTGACGCCCTCCCAGATGTGCTCGGCGCGCTGGCTGACGCAGTAGACCGCGCCGCGCGGGGTCTGCAGCACCTTGCCGGCGCCGCAGATCAGCTGGCGGGTCACCAGGAAGGGGATCAGCACGTCGGCCAGCCGGGAGAACTCGCCGTGCCGGGCCACCAGGTAGTTCTCGTGGCAGCCGTAGGAGTTGCCGGCCGAGTCGGTGTTGTTCTTGAACAGGTAGACGTCCCCCGCGATGCCCTCCTCGTGCAGCCGCCGCTCGGCGTCGACCAGGAGCCCTTCGAGGATCCGCTCACCCGCCTTGTCGTGCGTCACCAGCTCGGTCACGTCGTCGCACTCGGGGGTGGCGTACTCGGGGTGGGAGCCGACGTCGAGGTACAGCCGGGCGCCGTTGCGCAGGAAGACGTTGCTGCTGCGGCCCCAGGAGACGACCCGGCGGAACAGGTACCGCGCCACCTCGTCCGGCGACAGCCTGCGCTGCCCGCGGAACGTGCAGGTCACGCCGTACTCGTTCTCCAGCCCGAAAATCCGGCGGTCCATGAGCACTCCATTCTGTGTCGGAGCTGTCCGAAACCGCCTCCACGACGACTGGGCCGCCGCAGGGGCACCGGAGTCCCGTACGGCCTCCTTCCGGCCGCCGTACGGGACTCCGCAGGCACTGCTACTCCGGCGCGGTGTCCGCCGGGTTGTCCTCGTCGTCCGACTCGGCGGACTGGTCGCCGTCGAGCAGCCGGGCGAGCTGGTTGCCCAGGATGCGCTTGAACTTGCGCTGCTGGAACCGCTGGCGGTCGAGGACGGCCACCTCCAGCTGCTCCGGGGTGAGGGCGCGCGGGCTGCCGCCGTTGGGGTCGCGGGCGAGCGAGTCCACGGCGGCCCGGACCACCTCGGTGAGGCCCATCCCTGCCCGGTGGCGCTGGCCCAGGTAGTTGCCGATCGAGTCGGCGTTGCCGCCGACCACGACGTAGTTCTTCTCGTCGACGATCGAGCCGTCCGGGGTGAGGCGGTAGATCTGGTCCTCGTCCGCGGTGCGGCCGACCTCGGCCACGATCAGCTCGACCTCGTAGGGCTTCTCGCCGACCGAGGAGAAGATGGTGCCGAGCGTCTGGGCGTAGACGTTGGCCAGGCCCCGGGCGGTGACGTCGGCCCGGTCGTAGGAGTAGCCGCGCAGGTCGGCGTAGCGGACGCCGCCGATGCGCAGGTTCTCGAACTCGTTGTAGCGGCCGACCGCCGCGAAGGCGATCTTGTCGTAGATCTCGGAGACCTTGTGAAGCGCTCTGGAGGTGTTCTCCGCGACGAAGACGATGCCGTCGGCGTAGGTGAGCACGACCACGCTGCGGCCGCGCGCGATGCCCTTGCGGGCGTACTCCGCGCGGTCCGCCATGGCCTGCTGGGGCGAGACGTAGAACGGTGTCGACACCGGCGGTCGTCCCTTTCCTGAGAGGTGATGGCTAGAGCAGCGGGGCCTGCGGGCCGTTGGGGTGCGAGCGGCGCTCGTCGGTGATCGCGACCGCGATCTCGGTGACCTCCGCGTCGGTGAGCCGGCGGAAGCCTTCTTCGGTGATCAGCGAGACGATCGGGAAGATCTTGCGGGCGAGGTCGGGGCCGCCGGTGGCGGAGTCGTCGTCGGCCGCGTCGTACAGCGCCTGGACGACCAGCGTGGCGGCCTGGTCGGCCGTCAGGCCGTCGCGGTAGAGCTTCTTCATCGAGCCGCGGGCGAAGACCGAGCCCGAGCCGGTGGCGGCGAAGCCGCGCTCCTCGGAACGCCCGCCGGTGACGTCGTAGTTGAAGATCCGGCCGCGGCCGAGGTCCAGGTCGTAGCCGGCGAACAGCGGGACGACCGCCAGGCCCTGCATCGCCATGCCCAGGTTGCCCCGGATCATGGCGGTGAGCCGGTTGGCCTTGCCCTCCAGCGAGAGCACCGCGCCCTCGATCTTCTCGTAGTGCTCCAGCTCCAGTTGGAACAGCCGGACCATCTCGATGGCGAGGCCGGCGGTGCCGGCGATGCCGACCGCGCTGTACTCGTCGGCCGGGAACACCTTCTCCATGTCGCGCTGGGCGATCACGTTGCCCATCGTCGCCCGGCGGTCACCGGCGATCACCACGCCGCCGTCGAACACCGCGGCCACGATGGTGGTCCCGTGCGGGGCCTCGATCACGGCCCCCGCGGGGAGCCCGCGGTGGCCGGGGATCAGCTCCGGCCGGTGCTCGGCGAGGAAGTCCACGAAGGAGGAGGACCCCGGGGTCAGGAAGGCAGCCGGTAGACGCCCGGTGCCACGAGTGTTGGCTTCCACACGATTCCTTCCAGGTAGCTTGAAGCTCGCGTTGCCCGCACCCTACCCGCCCGGAGATCACTGTCCACGCGCGCAGGGGGCCGGTGCCGGACGGCCGGGCGGCCCTCGCCGCCCGACCGCCCTCGACGGTCACGACCGTGAATTCCCGAATGCCGGGGACGAGCTATTGCCCGCCCTTCTGCACGAATCCGCGGACGAAATCCTCCGCATTCGACTCGAGGACCTCGTCGATTTCGTCCAGCACCGCGTCGACGTCGTCGCTCAGCTTTTCCTGGCGCTCCTTGAGGTCGTCGGAATTCTGGGTTTCCGCGGCCTGCTCCTCGACCTCCTCGGAGGAGCGGTTCGCCCGCTGCTGGCCGCCGCCGGTGTCCTTGCTCGCCATTTCCCTCACCCCGCTCGATTCTTCTGGCACGGTTTGGTCGTTGCTTGCTGCACCGACCCTATACACAAGGTGCGACTGCTGCTCCCGGTTTGCCGGTGGCGCTTCCTGTCCAACACCCGCTGCCACCCCGGATGATTCCCATTCGGCGGACGTTCACCCATGGTGATCGAAAAGTTACCCGCCGGAGAGGACCCGCAGCAGGTCCTCCGCGGTGCGACAGCGGTCCAGCAGCTCCTTGACGTGGTTGCGGGTGCCCCGCAGCGGCTCCAGCGTGGGCACCCGCTGCAACGAGTCCCGGCCCGGCAGGTCGAAGATCACCGAGTCCCAGGAGGCCGCGGCGACGTGGTCGGCGTACTGCTCGAGGCAGCGCCCGCGGAAGTACGCCCGGGTGTCCTCCGGGGGCTTGGAGACGGCCCGCTCGACCTCCGCCTCGGTCACCAGCCGCTCGAACCGGCCACGGGCCACCAGCCGGTTGTAGAGGCCCTTGTCGGGCCGTACGTCGCTGTACTGGAGGTCGACCAGGTGCAGCCGCGGGTTCTCCCACCCCAGGGCGTCCCGGCTGCGGTAGCCCTCCAGGATCTCCCGCTTGGCGATCCAGTCCAGTTGCCGGGAGAGCGACATCGGATCGCGCTCCAGCCGGCCGAGGACGTCCTCCCAGCGGGCCAGCACGTCCAGTGTCTGCTCGTCCGCGTCGGTGCCGAAGCGGTCCTCGACGTACTTACGGGCCAGCTCGAAGTACTCCAGCTGGAGCTGGACGGCGGTGAGTTTGCGCCCGTTGCGCAGGGTGATCAGGTGCTTGAGCGTGGGGTCGTGGGAGACCCGGTGCAGGGTGCGCACCGGCTGGTCGACGGCGAGGTCGGAGGCGATGAAGGAGTCCTCGATCATCGACAGGACCAGTGAGGTGGTGCCCAGTTTGAGGTAGGTGGAGATCTCGGAGAGGTTGGCGTCCCCGATGATCACGTGCAGCCGGCGGTACTTCTCCGCGTCGGCGTGCGGTTCGTCCCGGGTGTTGATGATCGGGCGTTTGAGCGTGGTCTCCAGGCCGACCTCGACCTCGAAGTAGTCGGCCCGCTGGCTGATCTGGAAGCCGTGCGTCGAACCGTCCTGGCCGATGCCGACCCGGCCGGCGCCGGTGACCACCTGGCGGGAGACGAAGAACGGGGTGAGGTGGCGGACGATGTCGGCGAACGGCGTCGCCCGCTTCATCAGGTAGTTCTCGTGGGTGCCGTAGGAGGCGCCCTTGTTGTCGGTGTTGTTCTTGTACAGGTGGATGTTCTGCCCGTTGGGCAGTTCCAGCGCGCGCTGCGCGGCGGCCGCCATGATCCGCTCGCCGGCCTTGTCCCAGAGCACGGCGTCGCGCGGGTTGGTGACCTCTGGCGAGCTGTACTCGGGGTGCGCGTGGTCCACGTAGAACCGGGCCCCGTTGGTGAGGATGACGTTGGCCAGGCCGATGTCCTCGTCGGTCAGCTGGCTGGCGTCCGCCACCTCGCGCGCCAGGTCGAAGCCCCGGGCGTCACGCAGCGGGTTCTCCTCCTCGAAGTCCCAGCGGGCCCGCCGCGCCCGGTGCATCGCCGCCGCGTACGCGTTGACGATCTGGGACGAGGTGAGCATGGCGTTGGCGTTGGGGTGCCCGGGCACGGAGATCCCGTACTCGGTCTCGATGCCCATCACGCGCCGTACGGTCATGCGGCCCTCCTTGCCCGGTGCGCCGCCCCCCACGGGCGGAGCACGCCGACGTACCGCTGAACAACACCGGCGCCGGCGTTCTGCCCGCGATCGGTGGGTCGAGCCTAGAACCCGGTACCGACGGGCGGACCCCGAGACGCGCCGTCCGGCTGCGGGGCCGCGAGGCGCCACAGCCGGACGGGGTGCGTGCTGTTCCGGGGACCGCCGGGCGGCCCGGTCTCACCGTGTGCTTACAGGTACTGCCCCGTGTTGGCGACAGTGTCGATCGAGCGGCCGGACTCGGCGCCCTGCTTGCCGGTGACCAGCGTGCGGATGAAGACGATCCGCTCGCCCTTCTTGCCGGAGATGCGGGCCCAGTCGTCCGGGTTGGTGGTGTTCGGGAGGTCCTCGTTCTCCTTGAACTCGTCCACGCAGGCGGCGAGCAGGTGGGAGACGCGCAGACCGCGCTGACCGTGGTCGAGGAAGTCCTTGATGGCCATCTTCTTCGCGCGGTCGACGATGTTCTGGATCATCGCGCCGGAGTTGAAGTCCTTGAAGTACAGGACCTCCTTGTCACCGTTGGCGTAGGTGACCTCCAGGAAGCGGTTCTCCTCGGTCTCGGAGTACATCCGCTCCACGACCGACTGGATCATCGCGGCCACCGTGGTGCCCAGGGAGCCGTCGTGCTCCTTGAGGTCGTCCGGGTGGAACGGCAGCGACTCCTTGAGGTACTTGGAGAAGATGTCCCTCGCGGCCTCGGCGTCCGGGCGCTCGATCTTGATCTTGACGTCCAGGCGGCCGGGCCGCAGGATCGCCGGGTCGATCATGTCCTCGCGGTTCGAGGCGCCGATGACGATGACGTTCTCCAGGCCCTCCACACCGTCGATCTCGGCGAGCAGCTGCGGGACGATGGTGTTCTCCACGTCCGAGCTGACGCCGGAACCGCGGGTGCGGAACAGCGACTCCATCTCGTCGAAGAAGACGATGACGGGCGTGCCCTCGCTCGCCTTCTCCCGGGCCCGCTGGAAGACCAGGCGGATCTGCCGCTCGGTCTCGCCCACGTACTTGTTGAGCAGTTCGGGGCCCTTGATGTTGAGGAAGTAGCTCTTCCCCTGGGGGCGTCCGGTGACCTCGGCGACCTTCTTGGCCAGCGAGTTGGCGACCGCCTTGGCGATCAGCGTCTTGCCGCAGCCGGGCGGGCCGTAGAGCAGCACGCCCTTGGGCGGGCGCAGCTCGTACTCCTTGAAGAGGTCGGCGTGCAGGTAGGGCAGCTCGACCGCGTCCCGGATCAGCTCGATCTGGTTGCTCAGTCCGCCGATCTGGCGGTAGTCGATGTCCGGGACCTCTTCGAGGACCAGCTCCTCGACCTCGGACTTCGGCACGACCTCGTACACGTAGCCGGAGCGGGGCTCCAGCAGCAGGGCGTCCCCCGCCCGGATGGTGAGCTCGCGCAGCGGTTCGGCGAGGCGCACCACCCGCTCCTCGTCGGTGTGGCCGACGACCAGGGCGCGTTCGCCGTCCTCGAGGATCTCCTTGAGGGTGACGATCTCGCCGATGCGCTCGAAGGCCATCGCGTCCACGATGTTGAGGGCCTCGTTGAGCATCACCTCCTGGCCGCGCCGCAGTTCGTCGAGGGCGACGTTGGGGCTGACGTTCACGCGGAGCTTGCGCCCCCCGGTGAAGATGTCGGCGGTGCCGTCCTCGTTGGCCTCGAGGAAGGTGCCGAACCCGGCCGGGGGCTGTGCCAGCCGGTCCACTTCCTCCTTGAGGGCCACGATCTGGTCGCGGGCCTCTCGCAGGGTGGAGGCGAGCCGTTCGTTCTGGGCGGACACTCCGGCCAGGTTGGTCTGGAGCTCGACGATCCGCTCTTCGAGGATCCTCGAATTGCGCGGCGAGTCGGCGAGCTTGCGGCGCAGCACAGCGATTTCCTGCTCAAGGAACGAGACCTGAGCGGCCTCGTCGGAACCACGAGCGGGCCTGCCGGTGCTGCGGTTGTAGTCGTCATCGTGGGCTGCCACGGTCCTCACCTCCTCCGGGGAGCTGGACGCTTCCAGACCCTACCTGGGACCAGGGGTCCGTAAACCCCTAGATCAAGAAAGATGGAACGGGCGTGTCCGATCTTCGCCCCAGCGTGCTTCCCCTCTGCTAAGGGGATACCCACCGCTCACCACCCAAAGCGGGCCAGATGTATCGTCGAGCGAAGTGATATCCGATCGCGACCGGGCACCTGGGTCCGATCGTTGTACGAATGGCGGGATTGCCCCCGGAAAAGGGGCGACCCGGGACAGAAACGGCAGGGGACCATGTCGGTAACCGAGCAGACGGCCACGGCGGCCGAACAGCTGGAGGTGTGGATCGACCAGGATCTGTGCACCGGCGACGGCATCTGCGTGCAGTACGCACCCGAGGTCTTCGAGCTGGACATCGACGGCCTCGCCTACGTGAAGGGGCCGGACGACGAGCTGCGCCAGCAGCCCGGGCAGACCGCCCCGGTGCCGCTGACGATCCTTCAGGACGTGGTGGACTCGGCGAAGGAGTGCCCCGGCGACTGCATCCACGTGCGCCGGGTCACCGACCGGGTCGAGGTGTACGGGCCGGACGCGGACTGACGCGTCCTCCCCCTCAGGTCTGGCTGACCGGGGCGGCGGTCTGGGAGCGTTCCCAGCCGCCGCCCTTGCGCATCCAGGTGAGGTCGAGTGAGATGTCAGGGCGGAAGCGCGGCACCTCGTCGCTCGAATACCCCTGCGCGTGACCGGTGATGGCGCCGTCGGAGCGCAGCGCGAGCCGGCCGAGGGTGAGGTTCTCGCGCTCGGAGAGGAGCGTGGCCAGCACCACCGGGCGCTCGCCCGGGCCGAAGCCGAGCAGGTAGACGGCGTCCGGCGGCGTGCCGTTCTCGGCCGCGCAGTGCGCGGCGACGACCGTGCCGGGCCGCCCGTCGCCCAGGTCGGCCGGCATGCTGATGGCCGTCGCGACCGGGAACGGGCCGCAGTCGAGCGGAAGTTGGGCCTTGGCCGGGTCGGGGGCGGCGCTCGCCCCGAGGGCCTTGGGAGTGCCGTGCAGGGGCACCGGGGTGCCGGTGGCGGGGCCGGCGGCGAGGGCCGAGACCACCACCGCGCCGCAGCCGGCCAGGGCCAGGGCCCAGTGCCAGGGGGCGGTGCGCGCGTGCCCGGGCCCGGTGCGGCCCCGCGGTGTCTGCTGTCCAGCCGTCGTCCCGACCGCGGTCTCCACCAGGCGTCCCCTCCAGTGCTCCCAGGAGCTGGTCTGCGTGCGCGAGCATCGTCCCACACGCCGGCGGCCGAAGTGCCGAGGGGTGGCACGAGCAGGCTCGTACCACCCCTGGGAAGCGATCCCGGTCAGCCCAGGTCGGGCTGCTCGGTCTCGACGGCGCGGGCGGCGGCACGGGCCGCGGCGCGCTCCCGCAGAGTCGACTCCGAGCCCCCGTTGTCGTAGTCCTCGCCGTACGCGCCCTTGGCCGGGCGGCGGCGGCGCAGCGGCGGCTCGACGCCGTCGGCGAGGCGGCGGGCGGTGAGCAGGAAGCCGGTGTGGCCGATCATCCGGTGGTCCGGGCGGACGGCCAGGCCCTCCAGGTGCCAGGTGCGGACCATGGTCTCCCAGGCCTGCGGCTCGGTGAAGGTGCCGTGGTCGCGCAGTGCCTCGACGGTCTTGGACATCTGCGTGGTGGTGGCCACGTAGCAGCAGATCAGGCCGCCGGGGACGAGCGCCTTGGAGGCGACGTCCAGGCACTCCCAGGGGGCGAGCATGTCGAGGATGACGCGGTCGACGTCGGCCTCGACCAGGTTGTCCTGGAGGTCGCCGACGGTGAGCTTCCACGCCGGGTGCGGCCCGCCGAAGTAGCGCTCGACGTTGCCCTTGGCGATGTCGGCGAAGTCCTGCCGGCGCTCGTACGAGGCCAGCATGCCGGTGTCGCCGACGGCGCGCAGCAGGTAGGTGGAGAGCGCGCCCGAGCCGACACCGGCCTCGACGACGCGGGCGCCGGCGAAGATGTCGGCCATGGCCAGGATCTGCCCCGCGTCCTTGGGGTAGATCACGGCGGCGCCGCGCGGCATGGACAGGACGTAGTCGGGGAGCAGGGGGCGCAGCGCGAGGTACGGGACGTTCCCCGTGGTGCGCACGACCGTGCCCTCGGGGGCGCCGATCAGCTCGTCGTGCGGGAACGCACCCTTGTGGGTGTGGAACTGGTTCCCGGCCTGGAGCGTGAACGTGTAGTGGCGGCCCTTGGGGTCGGTCAGCTGGACCTGGTCCCCGACCTGGAAGGGCCCGCGTCGGCGGGTGGCACCGGTCGGTTCGGACATGCGGTCAATCCTAAGGGAAGCGGACGGTCCGCCCGACCAGAGTGATCACCGGCCGGCGACGGCGGCGGTGAGGCGCTGCTCGATGTCGGTGAGCGCGGCGACGCCGAACACCCGGCCGTCCGCCTCGACCACCAGGTACTCCCCGGCCGGGGTGGCCTGGACGGCGCGCAGCAGGTCCTCGCCGCCGAGGTCGGCGTCCAGCCGCAGGCCGGGTTCGAGGTCGCGGGCGAGCGGGCCGACGGCGACCCACGGGCGGCGGTGCTCGGGCACCGCGCGGACGGCGGACTCGCGGACGATGCCGATCGGGTCGCCCCGGCCGTCCACCACCACGACCGCGCCGGCCTGGGCCTCGCGGGCCCGGCGCAGCGCCTCGCCGAGCGGGGTGTCGGCGGTGACCTCGACGGTCCGGCGGGCGAGCTCGCGCAGCCGCAGGCCGGGCAGCACCTCCTTGAGCCGGGCGTTGCGCAGGCTCCCGGTGGCGCCGTTCCAGATGATCGCGGCGAGGACGGCGGCCAGCACCGCGTCCACCAGGGTGTCGGTCGTGGTGCGCTCGATCCCGCGGGCGGCGCTGAACAGCGGCAGGCCGATCAGCACCACGACGGCCAGCGCCCGGCCGACCCAGGCGGCGGCGACCGTACCGGTCATCGCCTTGCCGCTGATCGCCCAGACGACCGCGCGCAGCATCCGGCCGCCGTCCAGCGGCAGGCCGGGCAGCAGGTTGAACGCGGCGACCACCAGGTTGGAGACCATCAGCCCGGTGAGCAGCACCCCGGGCACCGTGGAGAGCTCCACGGCCTGCATCGCGAGGTAGAACACGCCGCCGAGCACCAGCGAGAGCAGCGGGCCGACGAAGGCCAGCCAGAACTCGCGCCACGGGCTCTCGGCCTCGTTCTCGATCTCGGAGACGCCGCCGAAGAACTGCAGCTGGATCCGCCGTACACCGAGCCTGTAGCGCAGCGCGACCAGGGTGTGAGCGAGCTCGTGCACCAGGACGGAGGCGTAGAAGGCGACCGCGAAGAAGAACGCGAGCAGGTAGCGGGCGGCGCCGAGGTCCGGCAGGACGTCGCCGAGCTGGCCGCCGAACACCCAGGTGATCAGCGCGGCGATGACGAACCAGGAGGGGGTCACGTAGATGGGCACGCCGAAGGGGCGGCCCACCAGGAGGCCGCTGCCGCGCTCGGGCGGCCTCGGCGGTCGCCCTGCCGGGCGGCCGCCGTCGTCCTGCGGTGGCTGGTCGGAGGTCTGCTGCCCCCTGCTGTCGCTCACCGTGATCCCTTCGGTCGTCTGCCCCGTCGTGCCCCGGTGCGCCCACGCTACGTGATCGCGGCCCTCCGGTGGCGTGCGGCCCTCTGTCAGGCTTCATACCCACTGTGCCGCGCGGTGTGGCAGCACCGTGGCAGCAGGATGACAGCGAAGGGCAATAGGGTCGGAGGCATGCAGCAGACCGACACCACCAGCGCCGCCGGGGCCCCGGCGCGCCCGGCGGCGCCCCCGACCGGCCTGTCCCCGTCCCGGGCGGGGGACTTCCTGACCTGTCCCCTGCTGTACCGGCTGCGGGTGATCGACCGGCTGCCCGAGCCGCCGAGCGCGGCGGCGACCAGGGGCACGCTGGTGCACGCGGTGCTGGAGCGGCTCTTCGACAGCCCCGCGACCGAGCGGACGCCGGAGCGGGCGCTGGGCCTGCTGCGCCCGCAGTGGGAGCGGCTGCTGGGCGAGCGCCCGGAGCTGGGCTCGCTGTTCCCGGACGATCCGGACGGCGCGGCGCTCGCCCGCTGGCTGGCGGACGCCGAGAAGCTGGTCGGCCAGTGGTTCCGGCTGGAGGACCCGACCCGGCTGCACCCGGTGGAGCGCGAGCTGTACGTGGAGACGGCCCTGGAGTCGGGGCTGCTGCTGCGCGGCTACATCGACCGGGTGGACGTCGCCCCGAGCGGCGAGGTCCGGCTGGTGGACTACAAGACCGGCCGGGCGCCCTCGCGGGACTTCGAGGGCAAGGCGATGTTCCAGATGAAGTTCTACGCGCTCGTGGTGTGGCGCTGGAAGGGTGTCGTCCCCAAGCGGCTCCAGCTGGTCTACCTCGGCGGGGGCGGGGACGTGGTCAGCTACGACCCGGACGAGGCCGACCTGCTCGCGGTGGAGCGCAAGCTGCGGGCGCTCTGGGAGCGGATCACCCACGCGGTGGCCACCGGGGAGTTCCCGGCGACCCGCAACCGCCTCTGCGACTGGTGCGACCACCAGGCCAGTTGCCCGGAGTTCGGCGGCACTCCCCCGCCGTACCCGCTGCCGCTGTCGCGTACGTCTGACGAAGACGATCCCACGGGGGATCAGATGAGCAAGGAGTCCTAGTGACGATCCGAGTGCTGCTGGTCGACGACCAGCCGCTGCTGCGCACCGGTTTCCGGATGATCCTGGAGGCCGAGTCCGACCTGGTGGTGGTCGGTGAGGCCGGCGACGGTCAGCAGGCGCTGGACCAGGTGCGGGCGCTGCAGCCCGACGTGGTGCTGATGGACATCCGGATGCCCAGGATGGACGGCGTCGAGGCGACCCGCAGGATCGCCGGCCCCGGGCGGGACGGCCCGGCCAAGGTGCTGGTGCTGACCACCTTCGACCTGGACGAGTACGTGGTGGAGGCGCTGCGCGCGGGCGCCAGCGGCTTCCTGCTGAAGGACGTCCCGGCGGAGGAACTGGTGCAGGCGATCCGGGTGGTGGCGGACGGCGCGGCGATGCTGGCGCCGAGCATCACCCGCCGGCTGCTGGACATGTACGCCACCAAGCTGCCCTCGGGCGAGGAGGCGCCGCCGCAGGCGCTGAGCGCGCTGACCGAGCGTGAGCTGGAGGTGCTGAAGCTGGTGGCGCGCGGGCTCTCGAACGCGGAGATCGCGGCCGAACTGTTCGTCAGCGAGACCACCGTGAAGACGCACGTCGGCCATGTGCTGACCAAGCTCCAGCTGCGCGACCGGGTGCAGGCGGCGGTGTACGCGTACGAGAGCGGGCTGGTGCGCCCGGGCGCCCTGTAGGGCGTGTAGGCCCTGTCCGGCCGAACGTGCCGACGGCCCGCCCGCCTTCCCCGTGCACCCAGGGGGAAGGCGGGCGGGCCGCCGTGTCGAGGGGTGTCGTCCGGTCGCCTACTTGCCGGCGCTGCGGCTGATCTCCCAGAAGCGGAACACGCCGGTGGTGTCGATGGTCGACTCGACGCCGGTGATGTACGAACGCGACGCGAAGAAGCCCTTGTTCTGGTACAGCGGGATGAGCGGCGCGTTCTCGGCGACGATCTGCTGGATCTGGGCGTAGCCGGCCACCGCGGCGCTGCGGTCGGCCTGCTTGAGGCCGTCCGGCACCAGCTTCTGGCTGATCCGCGGGTCGTCCCAGCCGTGGTGGTAGGCGCCGCCGTCGATGAGCAGCGGGGCGATGTAGTTGTCCGGGTCCGGGTAGTCGGCGAACCAGCCGATGAGGTACGCCTGGTAGCGGCCCTCGGACCAGCCGGACCGGTACTTGTCCCAGTCCGGCTCCGTCTGGACGGTCACCTGGAACAGGCCGCCGGCCTCCAGCTGCTTCTTCAGGGTCTCGGGCTCGGCGCTGCCGGCCCGCGAGCGCGACCAGGTGAGGGTGAGCTTGACCGGGAGCTGGACCTTGGCGTCGGTGAGGATCTTCTTGGCCTTGCCGCTGTCCTGGTCGCCGTAGCGGTCGAAGAAGGCCGTGGTGTGGCCGGTGACGCCGGCCGGGACCATCGCGTACAGCGGCTGGACGGTCCGGGCGAAGACGTCGCGGGCGAGCGACTTGCGGTCGAGCAGCTGGGCGGCGGCCTGGCGGACGGCGACGTTGCCGGCGACCGGGTCCTTGGTGTTGAAGACCAGCGAGCGGGTGTCGTTGCTGTCGCCCTCGACGACCTGGAGGTCGGTCTTGCCGCCCTGCTGGTCGGAGTGCATCTGGGCGGCGGTGTTCGGGTCCAGGCTGTTGTCGGTGAGGTCGACGTCGCCCTTGTCCAGCGCGGCCTTCAGGTCGGCGGGCTTGTCGAAGTACCGGACGGTGAACTTGCTGTTCCGGAGCTTGGCCTCGCCGTTGTACTTGTCGTTGGGCACCAGGACGACCTTGCCCAGCTGCTTGGCGGTGTCGCCGTTGCCGCCCATGACCTCGACCGTCTCGAAGCGGTACGGGCCGGAGCCGATCAGCTTGTCGTTGGGGACGACCTTGTCGGCCGGGTAGGCCTGGTGGTCGAGGATGGCGCCGGCCGGGCCGGCCAGCTTGGCCGGCAGGGTGGCGTCGGGCGTGGAGAGGTGGAAGACCACCTCGGTGTCGCCCTTGGCCTCGACGCTCCTGATCGAGGAGAGCAGGGGGGCCGCGCCGTTCTGGTCGTTGATCTTCTTGGTGCGCTCGATCGAGAACACCACGTCGGCGGCGGTCAGCGGGTGGCCGTTGGAGAACTTCAGGCCGGTCCGCATGGTGCAGTGGTACTGGGTGGCGTCGCCCGCGGTGAACTCGCAGGACTGCGCGGCGTCCGGGGAGGGGGCGCTGGAGGCGGCCGGGAAGGTGAGCAGCGACTGGAAGGTGTTGCGCAGCAGCAGCCAGGAGCCGGAGTCGTAGGCGGCGGCCGGGTCCAGCACGCCGGTGAGCTGGGTGGTGCCCATGACGATCGGCTTGCCGCCGTCCCCCTTGACGGCGTCGGTGACCGATCCGCAGCCTGCCGCCGTCACGGCGACAAGACCGGCGCAGCCGAGTACTGCCAGGCGTTCAGCTGAAGTCTTCACGGGGCGCGTCCTTCTGGGTGCGGTCCGACCGGGGCCGGCGGCCCGCGTCGAGGGCGCTCCGGGTGCGGAAGGCGTGCGCGGGCCTGGCGCCCGTACGACCGCGGGCGGGACGGGGTTGCCCGTCGTCGGCGGTGGCAGGGCGCGAGGGAGGGGAACGAACTGGAGTAGCGTGCCATATCGAACACGCACGACCGATACCCGTGCAGATGACGTTTGGGACACGGTGGTTGAGGGCATCGCGAAACACCCGACGAGTTGTCAGGCAATGCCCTTTTTCTCCCCGGGCGGGCGTCGGTGGCGGCCGGATCCGGCCGCTTACCGGCGAGTAGACCACCCTCGCAATGAGATGACAATCACACCCGCGAAGTGACCAGCGAGCGCAGCAGTTCAAGATCGACCCGCTCCAGCGAGGAGCGCACCAGCCGCCCCGGGGCCGGCTCGATCGGCGCCACCGAGGGCACGGCGATGACCGGGCAGCCCGCCGCCTCGGCCGCCCGCACCCCGGTCGGCGCGTCCTCGACCACCACGCAGCGGGCCGGGTCCGCGCCCAGCCGCCGGGCCGCCTCCAGGTACGGGTCCGGGTGCGGCTTGGTGCGCGGCACCTCGTCCCCGGCGACCGTGAAGGCGAAGTGGTGGGAGCCCAGCGAGCGCAGCACGATGTCCACCACGTGCCGGTGCGAGGCGGTCACCAGGACGGCCGGAATCCCGTGTGCGGCCAGGGTGTTGAGGAGGCGTTCGGCGCCCGGCATGAGCGGCACGCCGCCCGCCAGCAGGTCGACGAAGCGCTGGTTGATCAGCACCGTCAGGTCCGCCGGAGCGAGGTCCACCCCGGTGGTGCCGACCAGGTAGTCGATCACCCGCGTCATCGGACCGCCGACCACCTGGGCCCGGTCCTCGTCGGTCAGCGCGTGGCCCAGCTCGGCGAACAGGGTGACCTCGGCCTGCCACCAGAAGTCCTCGGTGTCCACCAGCGTCCCGTCCATGTCCAGCAGCACCGCCTGCAGGCCGCGGCCGTCCCCGTGGTCGAGGATCCGTGCGGCGGTGGAGGTGGTCATGGCGGGAGTCCTTCCGTCGGTACCCCCCGGGCGCGTTCGAGCGCCCCCCGGGGATGGCGCGGGCCGGCCCGCTGGTGAGCGGACCGGCCCGTTCAGGATCATCCAGGATACGCCCGGTTCGCCCGAAAAGAGCGAACGGAACGAGGCGCCCGGGTTACCGGGCGTTGAAGTACTTCGCCTCCGGGTGGTGGATGACGATCGCGTCGGTGGACTGCTCCGGGTGCAGCTGGAACTCCTCGGAGAGCACCACGCCGATCCGCTCGGGCTTCAGCAGCTCGGCGATCTTGGCGCGGTCCTCCAGCTCCGGGCAGGCCCCGTAGCCGAGGGAGAAGCGGGCGCCCCGGTACTTGAGCGCGAACATGTCCTTGACGTCCTGCGGGTCCTCGCCGGAGAAGCCCAGCTCGTAGCGGACCCGGGCGTGCCAGAACTCGGCCAGCGCCTCGGCCAGTTGCACCGACAGGCCGTGCAGCTCCAGGTAGTCGCGGTAGGAGTTGTCGGCGAACAGCTCGTTCGCCGCCTCCGAGATCCGGTTGCCCATGGTGACCACCTGGAGGCCGACCACGTCCCGCACGCCGGTCTCCTCCGGGCGGAAGAAGTCGGCCAGGCAGAGCCGGCGCCCGCGCCGCTGGCGGGGGAAGGTGAAGCGGGTGCGCTCGGTGCCGTCCTCGTGGAAGACGATCAGGTCGTCGCCCTTGGAGTTGGCCGGGTAGTAGCCGTAGACCACGGCCGCCTCCAGCCAGCCCTCGGTCTGCAGCCGGTCCAGCCACATCCGCAGCCGCGGCCGGCCCTCGGTCTCCAGCAGCTCCTCGTACGAGGGCCCCTCGCCGCTGCGGGCCGCCTTCAGGCCCCACTGGCCCTTGAACAGCGCGTCCTCGTCCAGCCAGGAGGCGTAGTCGGCGAACGGGATGCCCTTGACGATCCGGTCGCCCCAGAACGGCGGGGTCGGCACGGTGTTGTCGACGGTGACGTCCGAGCGGATCTGGCCGAGGTTGACCTCCGGCTCCTCCACCACCTCGACCCGGGCGTGCCGGCGCTGCTTGAGCTCCGGCAGGCTCGCGCCGGGCACGCCGCGCTTGACCGCGATCAGCGCGTCCATCAGCCGCAGGCCCTCGAAGGCGTCCCGGGCGTAGCGGACCTCGCCCTCGTAGATCTCGTGCAGGTCCTGCTCGACGTAGGCCCGGGTGAGCGCGGCGCCGCCCAGGATCACCGGGTAACTCGCGGCCAGCTTGCGCTGGTTGAGCTCCTCCAGGTTCTCCTTCATGATCACGGTGGACTTCACCAGCAGGCCGGACATCCCGATGACGTCCGCCTTGTGCTCCTGCGCGGCGTCCAGGATCGCCGAGACCGGCTGCTTGATGCCCAGGTTGACCACGTTGTAGCCGTTGTTGGACAGGATGATGTCCACCAGGTTCTTGCCGATGTCGTGGACGTCGCCCTTGACGGTGGCCAGCACGATGGTGCCCTTGCCCTCGCTGTCGGACTTCTCCATGTACGGCTCCAGGTGGGCCACCGCGGTCTTCATCACCTCGGCGGACTGGAGCACGAAGGGCAGCTGCATCTGGCCGGAGCCGAACAGCTCGCCGACCACCTTCATGCCGGACAGCAGGGTGTCGTTGATGATCTCCAGCGCGGGCCGACCGGCCAGCGCCTCGTCCAGGTCGGCCTCCAGGCCCTTGCGCTCGCCGTCGATGATCCGGCGCTGCAGGCGCTCGTCCAGCGGCAGCGCGGCCAGCTCCTCCGCCTTGGACGCCTTGACCGAGGCCGAGGAGACGCCGTCGAACAGCTCCAGCAGGTGCTGCAGCGGGTCGTAGCCGTCCCGGCGGCGGTCGTAGACCAGGTCGAGGGCGGCCTCGCGCTGGTCCTCGGGGATCCGGGAGATCGGCAGGATCTTGGAGGCGTGCACGATCGCCGAGTCCAGGCCGGCCTCCACGCACTCGTGCAGGAAGACCGAGTTCAGCACCACCCGGGCGGCCGGGTTGAGGCCGAAGGAGATGTTGGACAGGCCCAGCGTGGTCTGCACGGCCGGGCGGCGGCGCTTGAGCTCGCGGATCGCCTCGATGGTCTCGATGCCGTCCCGGCGGGACTCCTCCTGGCCGGTGGCCAGGGTGAAGGTGAGGCAGTCCACCAGGATCGAGCCCTCGTCGACGCCGTAGTCGGCGGTCAGCTCGGTGATCAGCCGCTCGGCGATCTCGACCTTCTTGTCGGCGGTGCGGGCCTGGCCCTCCTCGTCGATGGTCAGCGCGATCAGGCCGGCGCCGTGCTCGCGGGCCAGCGAGGCGATCCGGCCGAAGCGCGAGTCCGGGGCGTTGCCGTCCTCGTAGTTGACCGAGTTGAGCACCGCGCGGCCGCCGAGCGCCTCCAGGCCGGCCCGCAGCACCTGCGGCTCGGTGGAGTCCAGCACGATCGGCAGGGTGGAGGCGGTGGCCAGCCGGCCGGCGATCTCCTTCATGTCGGCGACGCCGTCGCGGCCGACGTAGTCCACGCAGAGGTCCAGCAGGTGCGAGCCGTCCCGGATCTGGTCGCGGGCGATCTCCACGCAGGCCTGCCAGTCGCCGGCCAGCATCGACTCGCGGAACTTCTTCGAGCCGTTGGCGTTGGTGCGCTCGCCGATCGCCAGGTACGAGGTGTCCTGGCGGAACGGCACCGCCTGGTACAGCGAGGACGCCGAGGACTCCGGCTGCGGGGTGCGCGGGGTGACCGGCCGGCCCTGCACCCGCTCGACCACCTGGCGCAGGTGCTCGGGCGTGGTGCCGCAGCAGCCGCCGACCAGCGAGAGGCCGTACTCGCGGGTGAACACGTCGTGCGCGTCGGCCAGTTCGGCCGGGGAGAGCGGGTAGTGGGCGCCGTCCTTGCCGAGCACCGGCAGGCCCGCGTTCGGCATGCAGGACAGGCCGATCCGCGCGTTCTTGGCCAGGTAGCGCAGGTGCTCGCTCATCTCGGCCGGGCCGGTGGCGCAGTTGAGGCCGATGTAGTCGACGCCGAGCGGCTCCAGGGCCGTCAGTGCGGCGCCGATCTCGGATCCGAGCAGCATGGTGCCGGTGGTCTCCACGGTCACCTGCACCAGCACCGGCAGGTCCAGCCCGGCCTCGGCGAGGGCGCGCTTGGAGCCCAGGATGGCGGCCTTGGTCTGCAGCAGGTCCTGGCTGGTCTCGACCAGCAGCGCGTCGGCGCCGCCCGCGATCAGGCCGGCCGCGTTCTGCTGGAAGCCGTCGCGCAGCGTCTCGTACGGGGCGTGGCCGAGGGTGGGCAGCTTGGTGCCGGGGCCGATCGAGCCGAGCACCCAGCGGGTGCGGCCGTCGGCGGCGTGGGCGTCGGCCACCTCGCGGGCGATCCGGGCGCCCGACTCGGACAGCTCGAAGATGCGCTCCGCGATCTCGTACTCGCCGAGTGCGGAGAAGTTGGCGCCGAAGGTGTTGGTCTCGACGCAGTCCACGCCGACCCCGAAGTAGGCCTCGTGGACGGAGCGCACGATGTCCGGCCGGGTGGCGTTGAGGACCTCGTTGCAGCCCTCCAGGTTCTGGAAGTCCTCCAGCGTCGGATCCTGTGCCTGGAGCATGGTGCCCATCGCACCGTCGGCGACCACCACCCGGGTGGCGAGCGCTTCACGCAACGCGTTCGCGCGGCTCTGCTGAGTGATGGACGGATTGGCTGCAGTGGCCATGGGGCTTCTCCCTGGTGCGACGGCTGTCGGCTTTGCGGGCCCGCTTACTCGGGCCCGCACGTGGCCAGGGTATCCGGCCCGCGCCCCGGCCTGCGGTCGCATTCCGTATCCTGAGCGTTCGACCGCAAGGGGGGAGCAACCGCGTGGGCCGATTCCCGACCGTCGCGCGACGCGTCACGGGGGCCCTGGCGGCCCCGTTCCGGGCGTTGCGCGAGCGCTGGCGGAGCTGGTCCTGGTGGCGCCGGGCGCTGCTGGCACTGGGCCTCGCGGCGGCCGTACCGGCGGCCGCGCTCGGCTCCGCCTTCGTCGCGATCCGCTTGCACTACACCGGCGACCCGTCCGCCGAGGCCCGCACCCGCGGCCGGGACGCGCTCTGGCTCGGCCACGCCTGGGTGGACGGCCGCAAGGGCGAGGCCGACGTCGCCGCGCTGGTGCGACAGCTGGCCGGCACCGGCGTCCGCGACCTGTACGTGCACACCGGCCCGCTGGAACACGACGGCTCGCTGCCGCCCGCCGTCCACCCCCGGGGCCGCTGGTTCACCGACGCGGTGCACCGGGCGCTGCCGGACGTCCGGGTGCAGAGCTGGCTGGGCGACGAGGTCAAGCCGGAGAAGGACGCCCTGGACCTGGAGGACGCCCCCACCCGGGACCGGGTCACCGCCTCCGCCCGGCAGGTCCTGGACCTCGGCTTCGACGGCGTGCACTTCGACATGGAGCCGATCCGGCCCGGCAGCGCCGGCTGGCTGGCCCTGCTCGACCAGGTCCGCCCGGTCACGGCCGGGCGCGGCGCGGCGCTCTCGGTGGCGGTCCCCCAGCTCGACCCGGTGCCCGGCCTGCACACCGCCGGGATCCTGCTCACCGACCACGGCAAGTGGTGGGACCAGGCGTACTTCACCGAGACCGCCCGCCGGGTCGACCAGGTCGCCGTGATGGCGTACGACACCAGCATGCCGACCGAGCCGCTGTTCGGCGGCTACGTCGCCCTGCAGACCGAACTGGCGCTGGAGGCCACCCCGGCCGGGGTGGACCTGCTGATCGGCCTGCCGTTCTTCTGGGACGACCGGCACGGCCATCGGGGTGACGCCGAGACCGTGCCGGCCGCCGTCCGGGGCGTCCGGCTGGGCCTGGGCCGCCAGGATCCGGGGCGGCGGAACTTCGGCGTCGCGCTGTACGTGGACTTCGCCGCCACCCCGGAGCACTGGGCGGCGTACCGGCGCGGGTGGGTGGACGCCTGAGGGGTTCCGGCGGCGAGCGCGGGAGGGGCGCCCTCGGGAAGGGTGCGTGCGGGAAGGGTGTGCGCAGAGAGGGCGTGCCGTCGCGCCGCGTCGCCGCTCGGACACCGTCCGCACCCACCCCGGAGGAGCTGACGGATCGTCAGCTCGGACGGTCCGGATATCCGCTGGATCGGGGCGGCACGCTCCCCCAGACTGTCCCGGTGCCCGGCCGCGGTGCGCATCAAAGCCCGTAGGCTGGGCAGGTAGGGACCATGGGGCGAGGCGTTCCATGGGTGACGAGAGGTTCGACAGTCGGCAGCCGACCCGTCGGCGCCCCGGCAGGCCAGCCGAGGCGGCGCAGGTTCGACCGCCGACCGGAGGGAGACGCTGGGTGATCGAGCTGGAAGATGTTCCCGAGTTGATCGACCCGGTGATGGTCTGCGCTTTCGAGGGCTGGAACGACGCGGGCGACGCCGCCTCCGCGGCTCTGGCACATCTGGACGACACCTGGGGCGGCAAGGTGATCGCCGCCCTGGACGCGGAGGACTACTACGACTTCCAGGTCAACCGGCCCACGGTCTGGCTGGACGGCGGCATCCGCCGGATCACCTGGCCGACCACCAGGCTCTCGGTGATCCGGGTGACCGAGCCGACCACCCGGGACGTCGTCCTGGTGCGCGGCATCGAGCCGAGCATGCGCTGGCGCTCGTTCTGCAACGAGCTGCTCGGCTTCGCGCACGAGCTCGGCATCGAGCTGGTGGTGATCCTGGGCGCGCTGCTCGGCGACACCCCGCACAGCCGCCCGGTGCCGGTCAGCGGCGTCACCTCCGACCCGGAGCTGGCCCGCCGGCTGGACCTGGAGGAGAGCCGCTACGAGGGCCCGACCGGCATCGTCGGGGTGCTCCAGGAGGCCTGCACGCACGCCGGGGTCCCGGCCGTGACGCTCTGGGCGGCCGTGCCGCACTACGTCGCGCAGCCGCCGAACCCCAAGGCGACGCTGGCCCTGGTCAACAAGCTGGAGGACCTGCTGGACCTGCGCATCCCGCCGGGCGAGCTCGGCGAGGACGCCCGGGCCTGGCAGCTGGGCGTGGACCAGCTGGCCGCCGAGGACAGCGAGGTGGCCGAGTACGTCCAGCAGCTGGAGGAGGCGCAGGACACCGCGGAGCTGCCGGAGGCCTCCGGCGACGCGATCGCCCGCGAGTTCGAGCGCTACCTGCGCCGCCGGGAGAACGTCGGGCCGACCGGCGAGAAGCCGGTGGCCGGGCACGCCACGGCGGAGCGGCCGGCCGAGCCGGAGGCCCCGGGCGCGGCCCGGGAGAGCCAGGACGGCGACGAGGAGTAGCCGCCGCCCCGGGGCCCGCCCCGGACAACGCCGAAGGGGCGTCAGGACACCTGGTCCGGACGCCCCTTCGGCGTGTTGAGGGAGGGCTCTAGAGTGCGACGCCCAGCAGGGCGTCCACGGTGCGGCTGACCAGGCCGGGCGCACCCATGTCGGTGCCGCCCCCGGCCTCCTGCCGCTCGGCCCAGCGGTCGACGGCGGCCAGCGCGGCGGGCGCGTCCAGGTCGTCCGCGAGCGCCGTACGGACCTCGTCGAGCAGCTGCTCGGCGGCCGGGCCGTCCGGCCGGGAGACCGCGGCCCGCCAGCGGGCGAGGCGCTCGACGGCCTCGTCCAGGGTCGCCTTGGTCCACTCCCAGTCCTCGCGGTAGTGGCGCGAGAGCAGCGCCAGGCGGATCGCCGCCGGGTCGACGCCCTCACGGCGCAGCGCCGAGACGAAGACCAGGTTGCCGCGGGACTTGGACATCTTGTGGCCGTCCAGGCCGACCATGCCGGCGTGCACGTACGCCTTGGCGTACGGGTGGGCGCCGGTGGCGACCTGGGCGTGCGAGGCGCCCATCTCGTGGTGCGGGAAGGAGAGGTCGCTGCCGCCGCCCTGGATGTCGAAGGACATGCCGAGGTACTGCAGCGCGATGGCGACGCACTCGATGTGCCAGCCGGGGCGGCCGTGGCCGAGTTCGGTCTCCCAGGCGGGCTCGCCCGGGCGGGCGGCGAGCCAGAGCAGGGCGTCCAGCGGGTGGCGCTTGCCCGGGCGGTCCGGGTCTCCGCCGCGCTCGGCGAAGACCGGGCGCATGGCCTCCTGGTCGAGGCCGGAGACCTGGCCGAAGCGGGGGTCGGACTCGACCGAGAAGTAGATGTCGCCGTCCACCTGGTAGGCGGCGCCGCCGGCGAGCAGCTTCTGGACCAGCGGGACGATCCACGGGATCGACTCGACGGCGCCGATGTAGTGGGCCGGCGGGAGCAGCCGCAGGGCGGTCATGTCCTCGCGGAACAGGGCCGTCTCGCGCTCGGCGAGGGCCACCCAGTCCTGACCGGTCTCGACCGCCCGGGCCAGCAGCGGGTCGTCCACGTCGGTGACGTTCTGGACGTACAGGACGTCGTGGCCGGCGTCCTTCCACACGCGCTGCACCAGGTCGAAGGCGTTGTAGGTGGCGGCGTGGCCCATGTGGGTCGCGTCGTAGGGGGTGATGCCGCAGACGTAGATCCGGGCAGTGCCGTCCTGCGGCACGACCTCGCGGACCGTGCCCGCTGCGGTGTCGAAGATACGGAGGGGGAGCCCCTGACCAGGCAGGGCGGGAACCTCGGAGGCGGGCCAGGCATGCATGGAACCGACTTTAACCTTGCGAACATTTGAAAGCCTAACCAGTACACAAGATCGACTGGATTCGCTTCCTGTCGTTGCCGGACCGCTTCCCGACTGATAAGGAGCGGACCTTGACGGGCCCGGCGTTGTTTCGGGCAGGAATGCGGCAGGCTTCGGGCGGGCGTCGAGCAGGCGTTGGGCAGGCGTTGGACAGGCTTTCGGACACGGTTGAGCGCCCGGTCGACCCTGCCGCCGACCGGGCGCCCGGCACCCCGGGGAACGCGGCCGGAGCCGCTACGACCGCTGCCAGAGGGCCGGCACGTTCGGCGGCTCCCAGCCCACCATGGCGGTGTGCGCCTGGAGGCAGAGGTAGGAGGCGCCGGAGTAGGTGACGCGGTCGCCCGCGTTGTAGGAGGCTCCCGGCTTCCAACTGCCGCTCGGCGGCGTGGGCGTTCCGGTGGGGGTTCCGGTCGGGGTGGCGGTGGGGGTCGGGCTCGGCGTGCCCGGGGTCTGCGGCACGTCCAGGACGAAGTCGTAACTGCCCTCACGGCCCGGGCCGTTCTGGCGGACGTTCATCAGCAGCCGGGCGTCGTAGATGGTGTCCGTGCTGTTGCGCGGCTCGCCGGGGAAGTAGAGCTGGGTGGTGAGCACCGGGCGGCCGGGCGCCTGGAGCTTGACGTGGAGGTGCCGGGTGCGGCCCGGGTAGAGGCCGGGGACGATCGTGTCCAGCTTGAAGGCGCCGTTCGCGTCGGTGAACTGGTGGCCGCGGAAGGTGAAGCCGGCGTTGTCGTAGGCGCCGTTGTCGTCGGCCTGCCAGAAGTCCAGCAGGACGCCGGAGATCGGTCGGCAGGCGCGGCCGAAGACGTAGCCGCTGACGGTCAGCCGGGTGCCGGGGCCGTCGTTGACCATGGAGCTGCGCAGTGGGGAGTTGGGCTTGAAGTAGGGGCCCTCGGTCTGCTCGATGGTGGGGTCGTCGCCGTCGTGGCACTCGGGGGTGAGGCCGAGGGGCCGGCCGGTGCCGGCCTGCTCACGGGCCAGCGCGACGCCGCCGCCGACCAGCAGCGGGGCGGCGCCGAGCGCGGCAGCGGCCTTCAGGACGGTCTTGCGGCTGATCATGCCGTCGGGCGTGGGCATGCGCCCTCTCCTTCGGGTGGGGGGTGGATGTGGGGGGGGCGGCCCTTGCCATGGTGGGGGCATGACAAGGGCCGAACCGGCCGCCCGTCCGCGCGCGCCGGACCGGCCACCGGTGGCCACCAGCAAAGTTACGGGCCGTCCGGGGCCGCCGCGATGGACGCGATCCGGGGATCGTGGTGATTTCCGTCGACCCGGGCCCGGAACTCCCCCGGCGTCATCCCGGTCTCCCGCCGGAAGAAGCGGCAGAAGTAGGCCGGGTCGGCGAAGCCCGCCTCCTTCGCGACCTGACGAATCGTCAAATCCGTGCACGCCAGCAACCGTTTGGCCTCCAGGGTCTGCTGGCGGCGGATCAGCCCGCCCGGGGTGCGGCCGGTGGCCTGCTTGACCAGGGTCTGCAAGTGGCCCGGCGAGACGCCGAGTTCCTGCGCACTGGACGCCACCGAGTACCGCACCCCGCCCGGACCGGCGATCAACCGGGTGAAGGCGGAGGCCACTTCGGTCGGGCGGCCGGGCGGCGACGGCCGCTCCCCCGGCCGGGCGGCGCGCAGCGCCCGGACGATCAGGATGTGCAGACTGGCCCGCAGCACGCCCTGGTAGCCGGGCTGCCTGGAGCGGTACTCGTGTTCCATGTCGGCGAGCAACGCGCCGACCGGCCCGGCCTGTTCGCCGAGTCCGAGCGCGGGGCGGGTGGCCAGGGTGCGCAGCGCGGCGAGGTCCTGCGGGTTCCGGAGCAGGAAGTCCTCGTTGAACAGGACGACCTGGCCGGTGAGTTCGTCCGCGTCCGACCAGTAGTGCACCTGGCCGGGTGTGATCACGCACAACTGCGGTGGCGCCAGCGGCCGGTGGACCAGGTCCAGGACGTGGGCACCGCGGCCGCCGGTGACGTGGACGATCTCGTAGAACGAGTGCCGGTGCGGGAAGCCCGCCCGGGACAGCGGGCCGATCGTGTCGAAGCTCCCGATGGCGAACGGGAGCAGGTGCGGCAGCGGGACCTGGAGCCGGTGCAGCGGCAGGTCCGGCGTGGTACGGGGGGTGGGGGTGGTCCGTAACGCGTCCATCGGAGCAGTGTGCTGCCGGTTCGCGGACAGGTCCAGACCATCAGCCGGCCCGAACCGGTCCGCGGGATACGTCCTAGACCGGGGGCCAGGGGATCGAGGGCCAGTCCTCGGAGGGCAGCGGGTGCCGACCAGTGCGGCGCAGCCCGGCCACCCGGGCGCGGGTCGCCTCCAGTTCGGCGGCGGTCAGGTGCGGGGCGAGGCGCGCGGCCAGCTCGCCGTCCAGCCGCTCGGCGAGCCGGGTCAGCACCTCCAGCGCCTCGGCGGGCAGCGGCTCGCCGGCCCAGCCCCAGAGCAGGGTGCGCAGCTTGCCCTCGGTGTTGAAGGTGACGCCGTGGTCGATGCCGTAGACGCGGCCGTCGGCGGCCGGGATCAGGTGGCCGCCCTTGCGGTCGGCGTTGTTGAGCACCGCGTCCAGCACGGCGAGCCGGCGCAGCCGCTGGTCGTCGTGGTGCACCAGCAGCGCGGTGCGTCCCCCGCCGACCTCGGCCCGCACGATCGGCAGCCAGCCGTGCTCCGGGCCGCGCGGGTCCTGGAGGGCCAGCAGCGGCTCGGCCTGCGGATCCGGCTCGACCCACAGCTGCACCATCCCGGGCCCGTGCGGCCCGTCGCGCAGCACGGTCGGCGGCACCAGCGCCCAGCCGGTCGCGGCCGACACCTCGTACGCGGCGACCTCGCGGCCGGCCAGCGTGCCGTCCGGGAAGTCCCACAGCGGGCGCTCCCCGGCGACCGGCTTGTAAACGGCCTGAGCGCTCAGCGAACCGTGCGTGGCGGTGCAGTACAGCGCGGCGTTGGACGCCTCGGTGAGGCGCCCGTGCACCGTCAACTCGCCCTCGCGCAGCAGCTCCAACGCGGTGGGCACGTCGGCGGCGAGGGCGGCGGCGGCCGCCGGGTCCGCCTGCGGCGGGGTCTCGGTGTTCAGCGCCGGTAGCCGTTCGCGCGCGGGCACAGGTGGCCCTCCGGGTCGAGCGGCAGGTTGCAGAACGGGCAGGGCTTGCGGCCGGCCGAGACCAGGTCCAGCGCCCGCTTGGCGAACACCCGGGCCATCGCGCCGGACAGCCGCACCCGCAGCATGTCCGGACCGTTGTCGTCGTCCTCGAAGACCGCCGCGGCGCTGTCCTCGTCCTCGCCGTCCTCCTCCGCCTCGATCAGCGCCTGCGCCTCGACCACCAGGCAGCCGTCCACGCTGTCCCAGGCCAGGGCCATGGTGCCGACCCGGAACTCCTGCTCCAGCGGCAGGTCCAGCGGCGCGGTGTCGAGCAGGTCCTGCGGGGCGGCGGCCGGGATGGAGACGTCGCCGCCGCTGCGCCGCAGCGCCTCGTCCAGGACCTCCTCGATCCGCTCGGCGAGCGCCGCCACCTGGGTCTTCTCCAACAGGACGCTGGTGATCCGGCCCCGGGCACTGGCCTGGAGGTAGAACGCCCGGGCGCCGGGCTGGCCGACGGTGCCGGCCACGAACCGTTCGGGCTGGTCGTAGAAGAAGACCTGACGGGGCACGCTCTCGCTCCGGATCGTGTCGGTCGTGGGGATCACAGGGATCGTTCGGACGTCATGGCTCGGGCTGCCGTACGGCGGCCCGCGCGCGGGCTCGCCACGCGGCGGGGCTCGTTAGTCACCCTACGACCTCCGGGCCCCCGCAGGGGAGCCGAGCCGCAGTGGCACCGGCCAGCTCAGGCGGTGCCGCCGGTCCCTGCGGGGCGGGGTGCGACGGCTCTCCCGCCCACGTCATGCGGCTCCGGGCCGGGTGGCGCCGGTCAGGTCGGGTGGCGCCGGTCGGTCCAGGGTCGTACCAGGCGGGTCAGGCGGAGCGACCGCCTCAGGTGGTGCCGCCGACCACCGCGTCGCCCGCCGGGGCGGCCGGGGCCGCGCCGGGCCTGGGCGCGAGCGAGGCGAGGTCGCCGGTGTCGCCCATCCTCAGGACGAAGGGCCGCTGCGGGGTGTAGCGGATCGCGGTGACCGAGCAGGGCTCGACGCTGATCCGCTGGAAGTGGTCCAGGTGCAGGCCGAGGGCGTCGGCCACCACCGCCTTGATCACGTCCCCGTGCGAGCAGGCCAGCCAGACCGCGTCCGCGCCGTGCTCGGCGGCGATCTTCTCGTTCCACTCCCGGACCGCGCCGACCGTCCGGTGGCTCAGCTCGCGCAACGACTCCCCGCCGGGGAAGGCCGCGGCGGCCGCGTGGTCCTGCACGGTGCGCCAGAGCGGCTCCTTGGCCAGCTCGGCCAGCGGCCGGCCGGTCCACTCGCCGTAGTGGCACTCGCCCAGCCGCTCGTCCTCGGCGGGCAGGCCCAGCTCGGGCCGAGCCGTCAACAGCGGCTCCAGGGTCTGCCGACAGCGCTCCAGCGGGCTGCTGACGGCCTGCACCAGCGGGATCCCCGCGAGCCGGCCGGCCAGCGCGGCGGCCTGCCCGCGCCCGGTGTCGTCGAGGTCCACGCCGGGCGTCCAACCGGCCAGGATTCCGGCGGTGTTCGCGGTCGAGCGGCCGTGGCGGACGAGCAGCAGGGTGGGCATGGGGCTCAGCCTACGGCCTCCGGGCGCGGGCGTGGAGTGTCGGTGCGAGGTGCGGGCGCGGGGTGCGCGGCCGTGGGGTGCGGGCGCGCAACGCGCGGTGGGCTGCGGGCCCTCCTGGGCCGCCGCCTGCACCGGCCCGCGACGCCGTCCTGGCCCGGCTCCGCCCCGGGCACCCCGCCCCGGGCCACAATGGCCCGATGATCGTCCACTGCGCCAGCTACCACGACGGCCACCGGATCGAGGCCCCCGACGACCTCGCCGGCGCGCTCGCCGCCGCCCGCGCCGCCGGGCCCGGCGGCTTCGTCTGGATAGGCCTGTTCGAGCCCACCGCCGAGGAACTCAACCACGTCGGACGGGAGTTCGCCCTGCACCCGCTGGCCGTCGAGGACGCCGTCAGCGCCCACCAGCGCCCCAAGATCGAGCCGTACCAGGGCTCCCTGTTCGTCGCCCTCAAGACGCTCGGCTACCACCCCGGCGCCCACGCGGTGACCATCGGCGAGGTGATGGTCTTCCTCGGCGCGGACTTCGTGATGACCGTCCGACACGGCGCCGACGCCCCGCTCTCCGGCCTGCGGGCCCGGCTGGAGAAGCAGCCCGAACTGCTGCGCTACGGGCCCAGCTCGGTGCTGCACTCGGTCTGCGACACCATCGTCGACGGCTACATGGACGTGGCCACCGGGCTCCAGACCGACCTGGACGAACTGGAGGCGGACGTCTTCGCCCCCGGACGGGTCGGCCGCGACACCGCCGGCCGGATCTACGGCTACAAGCGCCAGGTGATGACCGTCCGCCGCGCCACCGGCCCGCTGCTGGAACCGACGCTGCGCCTGGCCCGCGGCGGCGAGCCGTACATCCGCTCGGAGACCCTGCCCTACCTGCGGGACGTCGCCGACCACCTGGCCCGGGTGACCGACCAGGTCGAGGGCATGGACCGGCTGCTGTCCGACATCCTCAACGCCAACCTGGCGCAGGTCAGCGTGCAGCAGAACAACGACATGCGGAAGATCTCGGCCTGGGCGGCGCTGGCCGCCGTGCCGACGATGATCGCGGGCGTCTACGGGATGAACTTCGAGGACATGCCCGAACTGCGCCAGCCCTGGGGGTACCCGGCGGTGCTGTCGCTGATGGTCGCGGTCTGCATAGTGCTGCACCGGGTGTTCAAGCGGCACGACTGGCTGTAGTGCCGCTCGACGGCCCCGGGTGGCTACGCCAGGCCGGCGCGCTCCAAGGCCTCGACGCCGGTGCGCAGCGCCTGGATCCGCTCGTCCAGGGTGAAGCCGGACGGGGCCGGATTCGTTTATCACCTGGAAGGATAGCGCCCTCGTTGCGGCCGGACTCCGGCCGTGCCCAACCGTGCGCCCGCCCGTGCGCCACGGGGGAACGGCGCACGGACGGGCGGCTACTGGCCGGGGTCCGGCCCGGTGTAGGCCGATGAGCGGAAGATGCGCGGGAACGCCCGGGAACCGTGCCGCTGGTCGAGCCACCCGGTCAGGCCGGACAGGTCCCCGCCGATCGTCGCGGCCACTATCAGGCCGTGCAGCGCGCCAGCATCGGTCCCGCCCATCTCGGTCAGGAAGCGCTGATACCGCGCCCCGACCCCGTGTTCGTATCCGGCCATCGCCAGGTGGAAGCGGGTCGCGATGCCGGGCTCCGCCTGGTCGAAGTCGGACGGCTCCAGGCGGCCAGTGGTGTCACGGAAGGCCAGCCGATCGGGCAGTGCGATCCGCTCGGCCAGGTCGAGCCGATCGGCCACCGTGGCGGCGATCGTCCGGGCCTCCCGATCGGTCGCCCCCTCCATCACGATCCCGAGGTTCCGAGTCGAGACGGCGTCCTCCTGGTCCCGCGCCGAGTAGGTGCGCCCCTGCGGGTCACGCCGGTTGATCCCGTACCGGCTCCGGACCACGTGCCCGTCCTGGAACCGGTACTCCCGGAACGACCCCCAGTGGAGGCAGTCATGCGCGTAGGACCGGAGCAGGTCCAGCGCCACCAGTTCGGGCGAGGTCAGCCGGGGGTCGCTCAGCCGCCCGTACCTCGTGATCACGGAGGCCATCTGCTCGTGCCGGTAGCCCTGGTTCGGGTGATGGAACCCGCCGAACGCGTCGGGCTGCGTCGAGCGCACCCCGACCCACACCCGATCGATAGGCAGGAGCTGGTTCAACCCCAACTCCCGGTAGCGGTCGGCCAGGAGCGCCGCCCCCTGCCGGAACACCTCCCGCGCCGACTCGTCCGCCCAGGTGTCCAGCACCCAGTGGAGCAGCGAGAACGTCACGTGCGGGTGCGCCTGGTCCAGCGCCGCCGTCGCCCGGCGCGAGGCCAGCAGGTGCGCCAACTCGGCGCGCTCGGTCACGTCTCCGGCCAGGTGCTCGTTCGGCCCCAGACACGAGGGGGTGAGCGAGCGACCGAGGGTCAGAAGCGCTGACGGCTGATCAGCTGTCGGTGCGACTCCTGCACTCCCTCGGGGAGCTTGTCCGGTGAGAACCATCGGGCCTCCAAGATCTCGAACGAAGCGACCTTGATCCGTCCGCTGACGTACAGCGCCTCGTAGGCGACTTCGACGCGCAGCTTGTATCCGCTCTTCAGGTGCGCCAGCTCGCACACCTTCACCGTGAGTCCGGTCTCCTCCTTGACCTCACGGATGATCGTCTCTTCGAAGCTCTCGCCCTTGTTCGCGTAGCCGGTCGGTAGCCCCCACTGCCGACCCTCCGGCCACATCCGGTGCTTGAGGAGCAACACCCGGCCTTCGTCGTCGCGAACGATGCCCGTGACCCCGACCATGAACTTCGAGTGCCACAGCCACAGAACGCGCCACTGCATCGGGCCCCGGATGATCCGCCAGAGCTTCGCAGCGATCTTCTTCATGGGTTCGCCCCTTCATTGGTCGGGCCACCGCGCGCCGCTCGCGCGGTCGGCCCACGATCCCGCACCCCACCCCACCGACATCAAATCCCGTGATGATCAGACCAATTGGGGTGCGTCAGTGCTGGTGCCGGTACCGCAGGCGATCCGAATGCAGGGTTGCCCGTCCGGCCACCTCGGCAGCCACCGGATCGGCCCCGCCCGAGGCGTTGGACGGGTCGGCCGGCGCGGGGGCATAGAGGTCGAACCGCAGCCATCCGGCGTGCTCCTGCAACGGCTTCTTGCCCTGCTCGGCGCGGATGCGGGTGGCGTTCACCGCGTACTGCTTACGGGTGTCGGCCGTCATCAGCCACAGACGCGCGTGGTAGGCGTCGGGGAAGGCGAGCAACACGGGCTTGCCGGAGAGGTCCGGGAGGGTGCAGAACTCGCCCAGGAGCACATCCCGCAGGACATGGGAGCCCGCCGCCGCCACCACCTCATAGCGCATGACCATGCCCGGCTTCGGCTCTCCGGGCGCCGCCACCAGTTCAAGCGGCGGCATTGCGGCCCAACCTCAACTCCGTGCACCTCGGGCACGGGCACTCCGGGTCGAGCGGGTAGGTCAGCGCACGACCGGTCGGGTTCGCCGCCCGGTACTGCTCCCTCAACGCGGCCATCGCCTGCGGACTGGCCTTCTCCCTACTCCGGTGCGAACCGGCGGACCTCACGGCAACGGACACACCTGGCTCCTTTTCGCTCGGCTTCGTGGAATGAGATGCCAGGCTAGGGGAATTCCAGATAGGGACTCAACGATATTCCCGCTATCGACTAAAGATCTTGAGATGTCCCTCGATAGTGGCCGGCCCACTCCGCCAGTTTGACCCGAGCATCCTCACCCCACAGCGAATAGCCCTCGAAGGTCCGGAACTCGTCCAGGTACTCCTGAATGTCTCGGGGGTCACGGAACACAAGCGCGCCCGTGGAGACCTCGACAGTTGCTAGGGCCTCGTCGTAGACGGTGAATACGTTCAATGGCGCCCACGGCATGTGACCAGCCATCGGGATAATCCCGAGGCGTACATTGGGCAACCGGGACACAGAGACCAACCGGTCAATCTGCATCGCCATGGCCTGCGCGGGAACAAGAGGCCAGCGGCAAGCCTGTTCAGTCAGAATGAAGTCGAAGCGCTTAGCCGGCTCGTAGAGGACGGCCTGCCGTTCAAGTTTTTTGGCAATAGCCTTCGAGTGATCGCCGGGGAACGGAGCGAGACTGGCCCGGATGTACTCAGGAGTCGCAAGAAGACCGGTGATCATGGTTGGCAGAAAGTATCGAAACTCGCCGGTGGTACGTTCAAGCGTCGCCAACTCGACTTGCTTCTTTTCGAGCCCCTTCCTGCGCAGGGCCCTCGCATCCTGCCACTCCGTGTTGGCAATGCGGGCAAGCGCCGTGACGTGGGCGATGAGATCGGGCGGCGCGTCCAACGCCCGCAGGATCAGTTCGACGTCAACCAGCGACGGCGTGACCTTGCCGGTCTCGATCTTGGAAATTTTGGACTGCGACATGTTGACACGCCGAGCGAGCTGGACCCCGGAGAGTCCAGCTCGCTTGCGAAGCTCTTGAAGGATTGCTGCCAGGTCCGAATTCGATTGACCTAGCTCTTGTGGATCAAGCGCCAATGCCCTTCACGTACTCCTCAAAAGGCACCGATTCAGCGATTGCAATCCGCTGATACTCGACGAAGGGGCTCATGTCGCCCTCGAACACGGTGCGGTCGATCTGCGTTCCGTCGGGCAGGTAGTTCATCAGCACCACCTCCCTTTTGTCGAACATCCAGTAGTCCGAAACGCCGGCCAGCGGGTTAGGGCGATCCGTGACGTCCATGATCCGAATTTCTTCCCCCGCCCAGGCATGCGGCAGATAGTACATGAACTCGTAGCGCAGGTACTCGGAGAGCGGTCGCGTGACAATGCGAACGCGCCCCTTGGACTTCCCTTCTCGACGCACCCGCTTGAGGTCGTCCGTGTAATCGTTGGAGTGCGCACGCGGGTCGATTCGCTCGCCCGCCCGGAACGCTCGCAGCTCCTCGATCTCCTGCGGCACGTTGTAGGCCGGAAGAGTTTCCAGGCGCCATGCCTCCGTCTTGAAATCCCGGAACCTGGCCTGCCAAGCATCACCATCCAAGCGCACGGACGGCCTCCCGAAGCACGCTCTCGGGGATCTCCACGAGCCCTTCGCCGTTGGGCGGCATGAAGGCGTTGGACACATCCCCCTGAACCACGAAGGTCCCTCGCTCGGTGCGGTACACGTTGGGGCAGTCGTTCTGGTTGCACTCCCCCGAGCCGCTGCCGTTGCCCGTGTTGGTCAGCCGCGTGAGACCCGACCTGTCGTCCATCTCAACCCCCTGGAACTGCAGCCCCGCTTGGACCGCCCGGCAATGACGCTAGAGAACCCTTCGACACGCGTCTATGACAGGACAGAAATATTCCCGTGTTGGACTAAGGATCATGATGGAGCGGCCCAGAACGCACGAAAGGCCCCGGCTGCCCAGTTCGTTGGGCAGCCGGGGCCAGTGTGCTCGGGCGGTCAGATGCGGTTGCCCCAGCGGTACGCGGCAAGGCTGCGGGCGGCGTTGGAGCGGCCCGCCGGGGGCTCGTCGCCGGGGAGGCGGACGCGTGCTATCAGGCGGCCCGCTTCGGCGCGGAGCTGGCGGGACTCGGCGATCAGCGGGTGAGCGACCATGACGCCGTGGCGGGTGCCCCCAGCGATCAGGCGGCCGTCCGTCCGAACCTGCTCGTCGCAGTGCGCGGCGTCGCGCAGGTGGTGTTCGGCGAGGCGGAGCGCGGCGTCCCCTTGGGGGTCCAACTCGATCTCCAGGGCGGCGAATCCGGTGCGCAGGTCGGTGATGATCTCGTTCAGCGGGGAGGCCCCCTTTCACTACTCTCGGTGCATGAATGTGACGCTGTGTGCGTGAGGGTTGATTCGTGCCTATGCGCATCGGTGCTGGGCTGTTATGACGCCCCGGAGAAGAAAGAGGCGCAAAGGGGAGTCACCCCCCGGGGTCCAGCGATCGGCGTCACGCGGTGAGACCGTCGTCGCCGTGAGCCTGGCCCTGATGCGCTCGAACTCCGTGCTCGGCGAGTGCGTGATGCGCGACGCCGAGGCCGCGTTCACCGGCGGCCGGGGCGACAGCGTGCGTGTGCGGACCCCGAAGCGCAGTGTGGCCCAGAACTTCAACGGCACCACCGTCTACACCAAGGTGGAGGAGGGCCACGTCCAGGTGAAGCTCACCCAGGGGACGGGGCGGCTCGCGCCGCTGAACGGGCGAACCCGGGCCCCCAGGGATGCCCGCTGCTAGGCGAGCCCTGCCAGCTCCAGCGCCTCCACACCGACGCGGAGAGCGTGGATCCTGCCTTCCAGCGAATAGTCGACACTGGCGGGGGCCAGGGTGAGCGTGGTGACGCCCTCGTCGGCGTAGGCCTGCATCCGGTCGGCGATCCGGGCGGTGTCGCCGATCAGCGAGGTGGCGTCGATCAGGTCGTGCGGGACGGCGGCCGCGGCGCCCGCGTAGTCCTTGGCCAGGTACTTCTCCTGGATCTCGTCGGCGGCCTGCTCGTAGCCCATCCGCCGGGCGAGCTGGTTGTAGAAGTTCTTCTCCTTGCTGCCCATGCCGCCGATGTACAGCGCGGCGTAGGAGCGCTGGGAGTCGACGCCGGCCTTGATGTCCTCGCCGACCGCGATGGTGACGGTCGGGCACAGGTCGAAGCCGTCCAGGCTCTGCCCCGCCTTGGCGCGGCCGGCCTTCAGCGGGTCGAGGGAGAGCGCGGCGTGCTCGGGCGAGAAGAAGATGCCGAGCCAGCCGTCGGCGATCTCGCCGGTCTGCTCCAGGTTCTTCGGGCCGATCGCGGCGATGTACAGCGGGATGTGCTCGCGCACCGGGTGCACGGTGAGCTTGATCGGCTTGCCGGGGCCGCCGGGCAGCGGCAGCGTCCAGTGCGCGCCCTCGTGGACCAGCCGCTCGCGGGACATCGCCTTGCGGATGATCTCCACGTACTCGCGGGTGCGGGCGAGCGGCTTGTCGAACTTCACCCCGTACCAGCCCTCGGAGACCTGCGGGCCGGAGACGCCGAGGCCGAGCCGGAAGCGGCCGCCGGACAGGGTGTCCAGGGTCGCCGCGGTCATCGCGGTCATCGCCGGGGTGCGGGCGGGGATCTGGAAGATGGCCGAACCGACGTCGATCCGCTCGGTCTTCGCGGCGACGAAGCTCAGCACCGTCGCGGCGTCCGAGCCGTACGCCTCGGCCGCCCAGCACACCGAGTAGCCGAGCCGGTCCGCCTCCTGGGCCACGGCGATGTTGTCGGCGTCCATTCCGAGACCCCAGTAGCCGAGGTTGATTCCGAGTCGCATGTGCCGAACCTTCCAGTCGGTGAGGGTTGGTGGCGAGGGTAGCCGCGCACTCGCCGGTCATGCTACTGACCGGTAGTGGTGGTCTGGGTCACACCCGCCGCCGACCGGGCCAGGTGATCGTTCTGCGGGTCGCCACCCCTGCCCGGACACCGGCCGCTACGCTCAGCCGACGTGGGGAGCGCTCTCCCCACCTGCGCGTTCTCAGGGCTACCGGGGCGCCCGGTGCCACCGGCCAGTGGAGGACCCGTCCGATGGAAAAGCGTCACCTCGGCCGTACCGGTCTCCAGGTCTCCCGGCTCGGCCTCGGCACCATGACCTGGGGCCGCGACACCGACGAACACGAGGCCGCCGAGCAGCTCAAGGAATTCGTCGACGCCGGCGGAACCCTGCTCGACACCGCCGACGTGTACGCCGACGGCGGCGCCGAATACCTGATCTCCCGGCTCACCGACAACCTCGTCCCCCGCTCCGAACTCGTCATCGCCACCAAGGCCGGCAGCGTGCCGGAGTCCGCCCGCCGCTTCGACGGCTCCCGCGGCCACCTCCTCGCCGCCCTCGACGCCTCGCTGCGCCGACTCGGCACCGACTACGTCGACCTGTGGCAGGTGCACTCCTTCGACCCCGTGACGCCCGTCGAGGAGACGCTCAGCGCCCTCGACATCGCCGTCTCCTCCGGACGCGCCCGGTACGTCGGGGTCTGCGACTTCAGCGGCTGGCAGCTCGCCAAGGCCGCCACCTGGCAGCGCGTCCACCACGGGCGGACCCCGCTGGCCGGGGCCCAGCTGGAGTACTCGCTGCTCCAGCGCGGCATCGAGCGCGAGGCGCTGCCCGCCGCGGCGGACGCCGGGGTCGGGCTGCTCGCCTCCTCGCCGCTCGGGCGCGGGGTGCTCACCGGCAAGTACCGGCACGGCGTCCCGCAGGACTCGCGCGGCGCCTCGCCGTACCTGTCCGGGTTCGTCCAGCCGTACCTCGGGGAGCGCTCGCGGCGGATCGTCGACGCCGTCGCCACGGCCGCCGACGGCCTCGCCAGCAGCCCGCTCGCGGTCGCCCTCGCCTGGGTCCGGGACCGGCCCGGAGTGGCGAGCGCGCTGGTCGGGGCCCGTACGGTGGCACAGCTGCAGGCGGCGCTGTCAGTGGAGGCGCTTACGCTACCGGGTGAGATCCGTGGTGCGCTGGACGACATCTCGTCGCCGGTGCACCGCTACCCGGACCAGGGGTGGAGCGAGCTGTAGCCCCCCTCGTTCAGCTGAACACGCAGTGGAGTGACCCTTGGAGCGGACGATGAGTGACACGGAGAACGGCGCTCCGGAGGAGACCTCGGCAGTCTCGGTGAGCCCGACGGAGAAGGCGAGCCCCGCGGAGACGGCGAGCCCGGCGGAGAAGGCGGCGGCGATCGCCGAGCTGGCGCAGCGGATCCGCAGCGTCGGCCCGCAGGCCGCACCGCCGGAGGGCGAGGGCCGCGCCGCGGCTCCCGAGCACGCCAAAGACGTCAAGGACGGCCAGGGCGCCAAGGCCCCGACCCCGTCCCCGGCTTCCGCGCAGCCCGACCAGCAGCGCGCGCAGGCGCTCAAGGACACCGCCGAGGTACTGACCTCCGGGGGCGCCCCGGCCGATCTCGCGGCCGCCGCGGTGGCCGAGTTCGGCGACGGCGCCGCCGAACAGCTGCGCTCCGACCCGTGGGCCGTACTGTCCCTGCCCGGCGTCCGCCCCGAGCACGCGGACGGCTTCGCCCGCGGCCTGCTCGGCCCCGCCGCCGGCCCCGGTGACCCGCGCCGCGCCCAGGCTCTGGTGCCGTGGCTGCTTGAGCAGGCGGCGCTGCGCGGCCACTCCGCCGTCGAGGTCGCCGAGATCGCGGCCGGGCTCGACCGCCACGGGCTGCCGGACTCGGCCGCGGCGATCCAGGCCGCCGTCCTGGACGGGCGCGCGATGCCGTTCCAGGAGGAGCTGACCGGCCCCGAGGCGCACGCGGCGGGCGGCGACGAGGACGAGGAGCCGCCGACCCGGACGCTGCTCGCCCTGGAGCGACTCGCGCTGGCCGAGGAGAGCCTCGCGGACGGGCTGGTCCGGCTGATGTCGACCTTCGTGCCGGGCGAGGACCCTGAGCCGGGCGACGAGGACGCGGCGGCGGAGGAGGATCCGGAGGAGGAGGACACGGCGGAGGACGCCGAGTCCGCGGCCGACTCCTCGCCGGCCTCCGGCTCCGAGGCGGCCTCCGGCTCGGGCGCGGCCCCCACGGAGGACACGGTGGAGGCCACAGCAGAGGCCACGGCGGAGGAATCTCCGCAGGCCCCCGCCGCGCCCGGCCCGACCGCGTGGGCGGCTGCCGGCGAGGCCGCGCCGTCCTCCTCCGCGACCGCCCTGATCCAGGCCGTCGCCGACAGCGCCCTGGTGCTGCACACCGGCGGCGAGGCCGCCCGCGCCGAACCCGCCGCGCTGCTGGCCGCTGCCGGCGGCCTCGGACTGCGGGTCTGGGCCGCCACCTGGACCGACCAGGGCCGGGAGTCCTTCGCCGCGCTCACCGACACCCCGGCCGCCGTGATCACCCTGGCCGACCTGCTCTCCGGCGCCGCCGGGCCGGGCCGCGCCGCTGACGGCACGCTCGCCCTGGACGTCCTGGTCGTCCTCGACGCCCCGCTGCTGGACGTCGAACTGGCCGCCACCGTCCTGGAGTCGCTCGCCGACGGCACCCGGCTGGTGCTCAGCGGCGACCCCGGCCAGCTCTGGTCGGCCGGCCCCGGCCGGTTCTTCGCCGACCTGCTGGCCGCCAGGGTCTGCCCGGCGGTCGCCTCCCGCACCCCGGACTTCGGCCCGATCGGCGAGCTGGTCTCCGGCGTCGGCATCGGCGAGCTCCAGCCCGTCGAGGCGCCGGACAAGGAGGTGGTCATCCTGACCGCGAAGGACGGCGGCGAAGCCGTCCACCGCGCCCTCCAGCTGCTCACCGACTCCATTCCCCGCGCCCTCGGCATCCCCGCCGAGCAGGTGGTGCTGCTCACCCCCGGCCACGGCGGCCCGGCGGGCACCCGGGCGCTGAACGCCGCCGCGAAGGCCCGGCTCAACCCGGGGCCCGGCCGGTTCGGCGGCTTCGACCCGGGCGACCGGGTGGTCGACTCCCCGGCCCCCGGCGTCACCCGCCCGGCCCGGGTGCTGGACGGCGACGCCACCGGCCTGCACCTGGCGTACGCGGACGGCTCGCGCCGGACCGTCCCGCCCGCCCAGGCCGGCCGGCTGCGGCACGGCTGGGCGCTGACCGTCCACCAGGCACTCGGCCGCCGCTGGCCGGGCGCGGTCGTGGTGCTCCCGGAGGACGCCGGCCCGGCGCTCACCCGGCAGTGGGTCTACACCGCCTTCGGCCGCGGCGAGCGGCACCTGTCCGTGGTGCACGCGGCGGGCCCGGCGCTCGCCCAGGCCGTCACCGAGCGCCCGGCGCAGCCGCGCACCACCCGGCTGCGGGCGATCCTCGCCGAGAACGCCGCCTCGGCGTACTAGCCCTGTCCGGCGGTTGGCGGAACGCGCGGAGGGCGGGCCCCCTACAGGTGGGGCCCGCCCTCCGGGTGTCTGCACGACGAACGGTTCAGTCGTCGGGGTCCTCGTCGTCGTAGACCTCGCTCACGTCGAACCGGCAGATCAGCATCTGCGGGTCGGCGTGCTCGAAGGGCTCCGGCAGCCACTCCCCCGGCTCGGTCGGCTCCGCCGCCGCGACCCAGAGCGTCGAGTCCGCCTCCTCCAGGCCGAACTCCTCGCTGCGGGCGGCGATCTCGTCCGGCTCGTACTCGCCGAACAGCACGCCGATCGCGGCGTTCACCCCGCTGGTGCCGCCCCCGCCGGGGGTCAGCGACTCGTCGAGCCGCTCGGCCTGGGCGCGCAGCCGCTTGGGGTCGGCGACGTGGTAGTCGCGGCGGATCAGCACGCTGATCGCCTCCGGCTGTTCGGGGCCGTGGTAGCCGCCCGGACCCTCGTCCCCGGGGATCTCGAAGGGGGTGACCTCGTCGTAGACCTCGTAGAGGATCTGGTCGTAGGCGATGGCCGCCGTCGCGAGCTGCTCGTAGGCGGCGGACACAGCGGGATCATCCGCTGCGCTGGGGCTTGACACCGCTTCCAGATGACGGTCGATGGCGGCCTTGACCGCCTCGGCGGCGGCGCGTACCTCGGCAATGGTTGGCTGCGCGGCATCAGACATGGTGCAGACGCTATCTCCCCGCGGTGTCGGTACGCACAGCGGTTGTCACCTACACCCGCGATTTCACCGCAACTTCCCCCCTGATGTCCGATCCGCGTGGTTCTGTCCCCGCGCATGCCCGGCGCGAAGGGCGTGCAGCCGGGCCGCGCGGGGCCGATCGGGTGCCGCTTCGCGCGCCGGGATCGGGGTATCCCGTCCGGAGGAACAACGGGACTGATGCACTGTCAGGCGAGCCGGCGCGCCCCGGCCGGTCCGGGGCGTCCTGCCGGGTCGGACGGACGTCCGGGAGGACATCCGGAAATACCCGGGCCGACTGTCCGAGGCAGGTCGTAGGCTTGCGCGCAGGTGATTCTCAGGAGGAGCGTTTTGACCCCACCGAAGCCGGTCCGGCAACCGGAGTACGAGTACCAGTCGCTGCGCATGCCGCGCGGCACCACGCGCAACGCGGCACGCCAACTGCTCACCGAGCACGCCGAGTACGGGCACTGGGAGCTCGACCGGCTGCGGCTGTTCCCCGACGGGAGCCGGACGGTCCGGCTGAAGCGGCGGATCATCCGGCAGGTCCGGAGCTGGTGACGGGCGAGCGCGTCTGAGCCCGCCCGCCGCGGCGGGGGTGGACGGGCGGGGCGCCTGGGCGGGGAAGGCCCGGGCGGGAGGCGGCCGGGTCGGGGAGCTCCGGGCCCGGGAGCGCGCCCGTCGCGGTGGGGATTTCACGCCGGGCTTTCGGGCCGGGGCTTCACGTCACCGTCAGGCCTTCGTACGGGCTTTCACGCCGGGCCTCCGCTTGCCCGCGGCCGCCCGTACCTCCAGGCGGCCGCGGGCGCGTCACGCTCCGGCGTCGTGCTCCGGCAGCGCCGCTGGGGTGCGGCGCCGCGGGGTGTGGCCTAGCGGCCGCTCAGCGGGCACCGGCGCGGGCGCGGCGGTAGAGCACGCCGCCACCGAGCAGCAGGGCGAGGCCGGCGGCTCCGAGCAGTTCGACGTCACCGGCGCCGGTGGAGGCCAGCTGGCTGCCGACGGCGCCGCTCGGCGAGGAGGCGACGGCCGGGGCGGCGGCGCGGGCCGCGACCGGGGCGACCTGGCCGCTCGCGACCGGCGCGACGGCGGGGGCCGAGTGTGCGCCGGCCTCGGGGGTGGTGGACGGGCCGCCGTTGCGCGGGTTGCCCGGGACCTCGCCGCCGGCCTGCGGCGGGATGGACGGGCTGTGCTTCTCGGGGCAGTCGTCGGCCGGCTTCGGCGCCGGGGCGGGCTGCGCGACGTTGGCGCAGTCGTTGCCGAAGGCGGGGTTCCCGACGCCGACCACGTCGACGGAGTTGCCGCAGGCGTTGACCGGGACGTGCACGGGGGCCTGGATGCTGTTGCCGGAGACCACGCCGGGCGAGTTGGCGGCGACGCCGGAGGCGGACGCACCCGAGGCGGAGGAGCCCCGGCCGGTGCCGCCGTTGGCCCCGGAGCCTGCGTGGGAACCGGAGCCGGTGTGGGAGCCGGAGCCCACGTGGGAGCCGCCCGGCTTCGCGGCCTCGGGGTGGCCGCTGACGTTGGCGCAGCGGTTGCCGTAGGACGGGTTCAGCACGCCGATCACGTCGACGGTGTTGCCGCAGGCGTTGATCGGCACCTCGACCGGCACCTGCACCGAGTTCCCGGAGGCGACGCCCGCCGAGCCGGTGGCACCTCCCTGGGCCTCGGCACCCGCGTAGGCGTAGCCGGCGGTCGAGGCCAGGACACTGCCGGTGGCCACGACCGTGAGGATCCCCTTCTTGGCTACATTCCTCATCTTTTCCCCTGACGTATCGAGAACGACGTGACGACCTTGACGTAAATACCTTCCGAAAGTCGGAATTTCCGCATATCCGGATATCCGGCAAGGTCTTCGACTGCACAGGAGTTAACGAGAGGACGGCGGGCAGGTTGAGCCGAACGAACCAGCTTCACCCGATCGAGCGATTGCCCCCTTGTTCACCTCTCCGCACCCCGCACTCGCACCCCGCATGCAAGCGACCCCCGGGCGGCGCGTCCGCCACCCGGGGGTCGAATGAGTCGGCTCAACGAGCCTCAGCAGCTCGGAGCGTGACTCAGAAGTTGGCGCAGTGGTTGCCGAACGCCGGGTTCAGCACACCGATCACGCTGACGGTGTTGCCGCACAGGTTGACCGGGACGTGCACCGGGATCTGCACCTGGTTGCCGGCCACGACACCCGGGGAGCCGGCGGCCACACCCTCGGCGGCGGCACCGCCGTGAGCGGACGCGACACCGGCGGCGGCGATCACCAGGCCACCGGTGGCGGCGGCAACAGCGGCGATCTTCTTGACCTTCATCATTCCTCCTGTATGGACAACGCAACCCGTTCGGCGGGTTGCACAGGGATGAACGAGGGTGTGGCAAACGGGGTACGGAACAGATTTGCCATTCACTCGCAACGGTGACGTCTCGCACGCACGCTCGATCCGCATTTCCTTGCAGGATCGTTTCTGTTGATCTCCTTCGCCCTGTCCCAAATCATTAGCTCGGACAATGCGGACGGCCCGCCCCCGGCACTCCGGGAACGGGCCGTCCGCCCAAGGTGCCCAGCCCAAGGAGCTCAGCCCAAGCCGCTCGGCAGGCAACGCTCGGCAGGCAACGCTCAGCAGGCGTCGAGGAACCGGTCCAGCACCCGGACGCCGAACTTCAGCCCGTCCACCGGCACCCGCTCGTCCACGCCGTGGAACATCCCGGCGAAGTCCAGCTCCGGCGGCAGCTGCAGCGGCGCGAAGCCGAAGCAGCGGATCCCGAGGTCCTGGAACGACTTGGCGTCCGTCCCGCCCGACAGGCAGTACGGCACCGCGCGGGCGATCGGGTCCTCCGCCCGCAGCGCCGTCTGCATCGCCTCCACCAGCGCGCCGTCGAAGGTGGTCTCGATCGCCTTGTCCGAGTGCAGGCTCTCCCGCTTCACGCGCGGGCCCAGCACGCTGTCCAGCTCCGCCAGGAACTCCTCCTCGTAGCCGGGCAGGAAGCGCCCGTCCACGTGTGCGGTGGCCTGGCCGGGGATCACGTTCACCTTGTACCCGGCGCCGAGCATGGTCGGCTGGGCGGTGTTGCGCAGCGTGGTGCCGATCATCTTGGCGATGCCGCCGAGCACCCGCAGGGTCTCGTCCATGTTCTCCGGGTCGAGCTCGACCCCGAGAGCGTCCGACAGCTCGTTCAGGAACGCCCGTACGGTCTTGGTGATCCGCAGCGGGAACTTGTGCCGGCCGAGCCGGGCGACCGCCTCGCACAGCTCGGTGATCGCGTTGTCGTCGTTCTCCATCGAGCCGTGCCCGGCGCGGCCCTCGACCGTCAGGCGCATCCAGTGCATGCCCTTCTCGGCCGTCTCCACCAGGTACAGCCGCACCTGGTCGTTGACCGTGAAGGAGAAGCCGCCGACCTCGCCGATGCCCTCGGTCACGCCCTCGAACAGCTCCGGGTGCTTGTCCACCAGGAACCGCGCCCCGTACGTGCCGCCGGCCTCCTCGTCCGCGACGAACGCCAGCACCAGGTCGCGCGGGGGCTTGCGGCCGGTGCGCAGCCGGTCGCGGACCACCGCGAGGGTCATCGCGTCCATGTCCTTCATGTCGACCGCGCCGCGCCCCCACACGCAGCCGTCCGCGATCTCGCCCCCGAACGGGTCGTACGTCCAGTCCGCGGCGTTGGCCGGCACCACGTCGGTGTGGCCGTGGATCAGCAGGCCCGGGCGGGAACGGTCCTCGCCCTCGATCCGCACCACCGTCGAGGCCCGCCCCTTGGCCGACTCGAAGATCTGCGGCTCCACCCCGAACTCGGCGAGCTGCTCGGCGACGTACTCCGCCGCCTTGCGCTCCCCCGGGCCGGAGCCGTCCCCGTAGTTGCTGGTGTCGATCCGGATCAGATCGCGACAGATCCCGGCGACCTCCGACTCAGCCGTCGCCCTCGGCCCCGCCGACTCGCTCCGCTCGCTCACGGTCACTCCTCGTCTTTGGCCCGCACCGACGCACCAGCGCGCCACCCCCAGGACCTGCACCCGGGCGTACGAGCACGTACGCCCATCCTCCCCCAGCCCCCGACCCGGATCCACCCCCTGCGCGCCCCCGAAACCCCCTGGTCACGCCCCCGCCACACACTCCCCCTTGCCCCCGCCACCACCCCCGCACCCCCGCCCCGAACCGTTTTGGGACCCCAAGCCGATCTTTGCTACAGTTACATCTGTCAGCGCGGCCGACGAGAGAACGAAAGCCGCAAAGACAACACCCGGTCCGGGTGGCGGAATGGCAGACGCGCTAGCTTGAGGTGCTAGTGCCCTTTATCGGGCGTGGGGGTTCAAGTCCCCCCTCGGACACCAGCAAGACCCCTGTTGATTCAGGGGTCTTTTGCTTTTCCGGTCACGGTGCAGCAGTCACGTGACCCACCGCGTGACCCACCGGCCAGCGGACTCGCCCTTGGACCAGGGCGGACAGGCGGACAGGCCCAGCCGGCCTGCTCCGGAGGCGGCCAGCCGCCGCGCTCCGCCCTTACGTGAGTGCCCGTACCGGGCCATCGTGTAGCCCGGGGAGTGGTGGCGGACGTTCGCCGAGACCTCCACCGGGTTCTCCCCCGCCTCCAGGTCGTCGGTCACCTTCACCGGTCGCCGCGACGGGGGAGGCCTACGGCTTCACGGTCGTCTACTCGCCCTACCTGGCCGACAAGACCGCCGTTGCCTACGTCAGTTCGGCATTCGCCCTGGCCGTCCGCTCCCCGCCCGTGGTGCGGAGCGAGTTTTCCGCTGCGGCAGGACACCAGGGGTACTCCATGCGCTGGTTGACGACCTTTGACGATGACAGCCTGAACCGGCGTTCCATCATGGACGCGTACGTGGGCTCGCGCATTCTTGACGAGCGACGCTCCATCACGGTGGCCACATGAAGCCAGGCGTTGATCAAACGTCTGCTGGCCGCTGGTCCACTGTGAGCACCGACCTCTTCGAGTCCTTGGAGGACCATCGTGCTCAAGCGTGTAGTAGTGGGCGTGGCGACAGCCGCGCTGTTCAGCCTCGGCACCGGCGTGGCGCTCGCAAACGCGGGCGTGGACAGCACCGCACGGCCGGCCCCGGCCCGCTATTCGACCCCGGTGTCGACGCCCACCCCCGTGGCGGAGTCCGCCCCTGCGGGGGAAAGCGGCACTGACAGCACCCAGGCCTGGTGGAACCACAGCACGCACTACTAGCGAGTCTCCCGCAGCCGTGTCGCGCTGCCTGTCCGCCTCGACGGCCGGCACCAGCAGGCCCTCTGTGGCCACGGCAGCGGCTAGGTCCCGTCGGCCGGCCGGGACCCGGGGTCAGCGTGCGTCCGCAAGGAGGAAGTCGAGCAGGATCTGCCGGCTCGTCTGGGAGGTGAGGCTGCCGTACGCGTCGTCGAACGCGTGGTCGGCGAAGGGCAGTTCCTTCACCTCCACGTCGACGCCCTGCTTCCTCAGCGCGTCGCCGAGGCCGGTGACGGTCTCGGGGCGGGCGCTGCGGTCGCGGTCCCCGACGACGAGCAGGGTGCGGGGCAGGCCGGGGCGGACGTCGGACATCGGGGACACCTCGCGGTAGCGGTCCGGGTACTGCTGCGGGGTGCCGCCGGTGTACATCTGCGCCGCCTCGCGGGTCCCGGCCACGTCGTCCTCCCACATCTGCGCGACGTCGGTGCCGGGGTAGAAGCCGATCACGGAGGCCGGGGGCGCAGGGGTGGCGCCCTCGGCGGCCTTGATGGTGCCGTTCTGGAGGCGGTAGGCGGTGTTCATCGCCAGGGTGCCGCCCGCCGACATGCCGCCGAGCGAGATCCGTGCGCCGTCGACGCCGTACACGTCGGCGTTGCGCTGCACCCAGCCCATGGCGGAGACGAGGTCTTGCGGGGCCTTGCCCCAGGTGGGACGGTCGGGACCGGCCAGGCGGTAGTCGACGGCGAAGACGGCGACGCCGTGGTCGGCGAGCCAGCGGCCGGTGCCGCGCAGGTCGTTCTTGTCGAAGGTGTGGAAGCCGCCGGCGTGGGCGAGCACGACAGCCGGGGTCCGCTTGCCCGGGGCCTTCGCGGGCAGGTACGCGTCCACCCGCAGGGGCTCGCCCTCGGGGCTCGCCCTCGGGGCTCGCGAACGTCTCGGTCGCGTCCGGCTTCGCCGCGGGGTAGGAGAGTTCGGTGAACACCTGGCCCAGCGAGATGTCGACGCCGGCCTCCCTGGCGGCCTGGAACTGGATGCCGCCGATGACCAGGGCGCCCACGGTGCACAGCGTCGAGACGCCGGTGACCACGCGTCCCCAGCGCACCAGGCCGGCCCGCCAGGCCAGCGCGGCGAGGCCGGCGGCGACGAGGGCCAGCAGGGCCGTGTGGAACGGGTACTGCCCGCCCAGGGCCGGCCCGATCACGCCCGCCTTGGGTATCGAGGGGACGTACGCGCCGAGCACGATGGCGACGGTCAGGAACGCGAGGAACGACGCCAGGACGGCGGAGGCGGCCCGCAGGATCCGGACGGGCCGGCCAGCCCGTCCGGGCCGGGCGGGCGAGGCGGCGGAGCTTCGGGGTGTGGTCATGGCTGCACTCCTGCGATGGTGCGCGGGGCGGTCGCCGCCGCCCGCGGAACTTGTCGGGAGCCGCGACGTCCTCGGAACCCACACGGGGGCGGCGAGGACCGGCTCGTACAAGAACGCTAGGAATCCGGCACCCGCACGGGCCTCACACCGCGGAGCCATTCTCCGGAGCAGCTCTCAGGTAGGGGGTCGGGGGGAGACGTCCGCGCCAGTGCCGCCGCACTACCGCGGGATCACAGATCGGTGCGGCCGGGAACGACCAGTCCCGTCTCGTAGGCGAGGACTGCGGCCTGGGTGCGGTCCCGCAGCTGCAGCTTCTGCAGGATGCTGCCCATGTGCGTCTTGACGGTCTGCTCGGCGACGACGAGTTCGGCGGCGATCTCCGCGTTGGACAGGCCCCGGGCGACCAGCGTGAGCACCTCGGTCTCGCGGTTGGTGAGGACGTCGATCCGCACCTGGGCGGGCGGTTTCGCCGAGCCGCCCAGCCGGGCGAACTCCGTGATGAGCCGCTTGGTGAGTCCGGGCGACAGCAGCGCGTCCCCGGCAGCCACGACGCGTACCGCCTCGGCCAGTTGGACCCCGGAGGCGTCCTTGAGGAGGAACCCGCCGGCGCCGGCCCGCAGCGCCTCGTACACATACTCGTCGAGGTCGAAGGTGGTCAGGACGAGGATCCTGGTCGACAGGCCGGCCTGCCCGGTGATCCGGCGGGTGGCCTCGATGCCGTTCAGTCCGGGCATCCGGATGTCCATCACGATCACGTCGGGGCGGAGCTCCTCGGCCTTGGCCACCGCGTCCAGGCCGTCCACGGCGGTCGCGATCACCTCGATGCCGGGCTGGGCGCCGAGGAGCACCGAGAAGGCCTCGCGAACCATCGCCTGGTCGTCGGCGATCATCACTCGGATCGTCATGCGGTCTGTTCCCTGTCTGTCCGGACGGCTGGGGCGGCGGGCACCGGCAGCAGCGCGGTGACCTCGTAGCCACCGTCGGGGGTGGTGCCGGCGGAGAACTCCCCGCCGAGCATCACGGCACGTTCGCGCATGCCCAGGAGGCCGTGCCCGGCTCCCGGCGAGAGCTCGGCAGCCGCGGTGCCGGGCCCGTTGCGGATCCGCAGCCGCAGGGCGGCGTCGGTGTACGTCAGCTCGACGCGGGCCGCGGCGCCCGGGGCGTGGCGCAGCGTGTTGCTGAGCGCCTCCTGCACGATGCGGTAGGCCGACAGCTCCACGCCCTCGGGCAGCGGTCGGCGCGTCCCGGAGACCACCGCCCGCACGTCGAGCCCGGCCGCGCGCACCCCGACGAGCAGGTCGTCGAGCCTTTCCAGGGTGGGCTGCGGAGCCTCGGGAGCACGCCCGCCGGGACGGTCCTCGGAGCGCAGCACGCCGAGGAGGCGGCGCAGCTCGGTCAGTCCCTCCAGGGCGCCCGCGCGGATGTCGGCCAGCGCCGCGACCAGTTCCCGGGGCGGGTCCGCGACCCGGTACGGGGCGGCCTCGGCCTGGATGGAGATGACGGACATGTGGTGGGCGACCACGTCGTGCAACTCGCGCGCGATGCGGGCGCGTTCCTCCAGGACGGTGCGGTGCGCCCGCTCCTGCGCGAGGGCCCGCTCCTGCTCCGCGAGCCGGGCGCGGACCTCCCTCGTCCGGCGCACCCCGGTCGCGGCGGCCACGACGAGGGCGAACAACACCAGCACGATCACCGTGAAGTACCAGGGCCCGATCCACCCGCCCGCCAGCTGCAGTCCCAGCAGCAGCGCGGTGCTCAGCGCCACCGTCTCGCCCGTCACCCGCGGCGGGTTGCGCAGCGCGACCAGGAACGACAGCCCAGCCTGCACGGCCCACGCCCATCCCGTGTACGGCGCGAAGGGCGGGTACAACGAGAACACCGGCAGCATCACCAGCGACAGCCACCAGGCCGGCAGCGGCCGGCGCAGCGCCGGTACCAGGAGCGCGGCGTGGAGCATCCCGAGCGGCCGCAACGGGATGTCCTCGGTAGCGGAGACGGCCGCGAAGACCGCCACCGCGACGACCGCGCCGTGCGGCAGCCACCTCAGCAGTCCCGGCCCGCTCATGGGCGGCATGGGCTGCGGGGCCGGGGTGAACAGATCCTTCCTCACGGTGTGCAGCGCTCCGCGCACCGACCACCTCCTAGGGGCTCTCTTTCGGATCACGCCGGGCGCGCGACGCCGGGGTGCATTCGGTCACCACGCTACGGAGCGGACCCACCGGCCGGCCTCCCGCCGCGGAGCCGTCCTCGGCCTGGCTCTCAGGTATGAGGCGTCACGGGCGCCCGCCTCCGGAGGGACCGCCCGACGATGCGTCCGCAGCGGCGGCCGGCCCCTGGTGTGGGGCCGGGGCTATCGGGTGTGGAGGCGGTGGGCGGTGCGCCGGACCCACCAGAGAGCGGCTGCGGTGACGGCCAGGGTCCAGGCGAGTTGTGTCGCGGCGTACGGGTGGCCCTGGGCTGCGGAGCGGGCGAGCGGGAACAGGAGGGTGCCGACCGCCAGCGGGCCGCGCAGGTACCAGAGCGCCACCTGGCCGGGGCCGGTGTTGCCCATGGGGGTGTTGACGCCGATCGTCAGGTGCACGGGCACGACGCCCCGGTAGGAGCTGACCAGCGCGGCCGCGGTGAGTGCGGGTACGGAGGCGAGGAGCGGGAGGAGTCCTGCGGTCTGCCGGCCGGCGAGCGCGCACGCCAGTGCGCCGGCTCCGGTGAGCGCGAGGAGGAGGCCGCCGGGCACCGCCGAGTGCTGGACGGCGAGCGACTTGAACGTCCAGGGCAGGTTGGTGGAGCGCCGCGGGTCGTCGCTCTCCAGCCGTGCCGGCTCGGTGAGTTGAGCGGCCGCCAGGTATTCGGCGACCAGGGACAGCACGACGACGATCTGCTGTGCGGTCGAGGTGAAGGAGGGGGCCGCCGCGGTCAGTCCGACGGCGATTCCGCTCCAGACGACGGCCCACCCCAGGCGGCGGGGGTTGCGCAGCAGGCAGGTGAGGTCGCGCCACGGGACCAGCAGCAGCCGGTGCCGCGGCATGGGGAGGCGGAGCCGGGGGGTGCTGCGCCGCTCCTTGAGCCGCGGCACTCCGGAGCGGGCCTGGCGGAGGTCGAGCATGAGGACGGACGTGCTGATCTGGGCGGCGACCGTCGCGCGCAGTCTGAGGGCGGCTTGCGGGATCGCGGGCAGTTCCCGCCAGGCGAGGGCGAGGGCGAGCACCGGGGTGCCGACGGACAGCACCGTGCCGACGGCGCCCGCCGTACCCACGAGGCCGAGCGCCCACAGGAGCGGTTGGGACGCCCACCCCCACGGGCCCGACCAGAGCAGGAGGCCTTGCAGCCAGCCCGTCCGCCCCTGCGTCCATGCCGTCCACACGCCGGCGGCGGCGACCGCGGCGAGGAGCCACCCCGCGGCGAAGACCCTGCGGCCGTACCGGGACATCCACTGGTCGTGCCGCTCGACCAGGACGCCGACCGCGCTCGTGGTGAGCGCCACCGAGACGCCCGTCCAGGAGCCCGCGAGGGTCAGCAGGATCCACGACTGCGGGGCCAGGCCCTGCAGCAGGAAGCCCGCGACCGCGCCGGCGACGCCGCTCACCACGGAGGCCAGCGCCACCGAGGACCGCAGCCCCGGCGCGAGCAGGGCTCGCCGGTCGACGGCCGAGGGCAGCAGGAAGCCGGTGGTGGCCCGGTCCAGCAGGACCGGGCCGCGCCACATCGCTCCCCGGGCGGTGAGCAGCAGGGCGAGGATCAGCACCGCCGGGATCAGCGCCAGGAGCGTCGCGGACGCCTGTTCCCCGATCTGCACGGGCGGCCGGTCGGCCGCCCGGGTCGAACTCGTCCACTGGAGCAGGGCGGGGACGCCCCAGCAGCCGCCCACCAGGAGGACCGTGTAGGCGATGAACCACGCGCTCCTGCGCTTCTCCTGGCGCGTGCCGCTCCGGGCTTCGCGCAGGAACAGCAGGGTGTCCGCGGTGCAGTCCCCCGACCTGTCGGGCACCCGCGCCCTCGTCCCGGTCGCGGGTGCCACGCTGTCGCTCAAACCGTTCATCCTTCCCCCTGCACCGCCCCGGACGGGCCCGAGTGCCCCGAACGCGAGCCGACTTCGACGATCTGGTCCGCGACCTCGTTCAGGGCCCGGTGGTGGGTGGCCATGAGGACGGCCGCTCCGCGGTCGCGGTGCTCCGCGATCAGGCGGGCGAGGGCGGTCCGGGCGTGGGAGTCGAGCCGCTGTTCGGGCTCGTCGAGGATGAGGAGGTCGTGCGGCCGGATGAAGGCGGCGGCGAGGAGCAGCGCCTGGGTCTGTCCGGAGGACAGGGCCGAGGGGAACTGTTCGGACTGCGCCGTGAGGCGGTGCGACTCCAGCGCCCCGTCGACCGCGGCATCGGCTCCGGCGCCCATGCCGTGCGACAGCGCCACGAGCCGCAGGTGCTCCCGCACGGTGAGGTCCGGGTAGAACGCACCGGGATCCATCACCGACGCGACCCGCTTGCGCACGTCCAGGGAATCCTCGTGGATCTCTTCCCCGTCGAAGACGACCGATCCTCCGGACGGTCTCTCCCGTCCGGCCGCCACGCGGAGCAGGGTGCTCTTGCCGGATCCGTTCTCCCCGACCAGGGAAACGCACTCACCACGGTGGATGCGGAGGGAGACCCGGTCGAGCACGGTGCTGTCACCGTACGCGTGTGTGACGTCGACGAGTTGCAGCAGCGGTGCGCCCGCCGCCTTGCCGGTTTTGTTTTTCAATCGACGAGCCGTCTTCTCTCGGATGATCGAAACGTTCATTTTCACACTTTTCTGAACATTGGGCCGATCATAGCAAGGCGTCCCAATCCTGCAAAGCCGACCCAAATACACCCTCCGGGCGGCCCGACATGCGCCCTCCGGCCGAACCGGAACCCGAACCCGAGGCCGTCAAGTCAAATGGGGTGATTCGAGGCCATACGGACTGTTCGGCGGAATCCGCCACCCGCCCGGATTCTCGATCAAGGCCTGACCTGCGATATCAATGATCGAATACAGGAACACCCGGGGACTCCGCAACAAAAGGGGCATTGCACAGAATTCGAGGAATGTCCACCTACAATGGAATTGGTCAATTTCTTCGAAATTATCCGCCACCGATTCGCATTGTGCACACCATGAACACATCAAGGGTCTTCCCGTGGTTACCGAAACGACATATGGTCGAACGGCAGCGGCCGGCAGCGGACGTCGGTCCTCTGTGGGTTGGCCGCTGTCTCCACCATCAAAAGGAGAAAGAGTGAACGCCACCGAATCGCGTGTCGAGTTCGTGACCGATGCCGTCAACGCTTCGTTCGCGGAGGCGCAGGAGGGTTTCGTGAACGCACACAACGCTCCCGCGATGACCACCCCCACCATCATCGCCGTGTGCGAGGTCGTCGTGACGGGCAGCACGATCTGCCTCGGCTGCTGAACCAACTGACCCACCGGTGACACCACCCATGTGAGCAGACGGGCCGGAAAGGGGTACGAGCGGTTCCCCTTTCCGGCCCCGCTCGACCGGAGCACGAGGACGCGTGAATGCCATTCACTAAGATCGTCAACGAGCCTTCCCACCCCATATCGCGCGAGGACGCGCATTACTGGACGCTGGCCCCGGCCGCGGTGGGCGAGATCATCAGCGGCCTCGAAGCCTTGACCCGGACAGCCGCCTACGGACCCAACGGCCTTTTGCAGGGCCTGAGTTCGAAACGCGATCGCAGCGTCGTCCCGCAGGCTCTCCGCAAGGCGATCGACAGCCGCGGCGGCGCCGTCGCCATCAAGGCCATGGGCGTCGTCGGCGGAGCGCTGACCCTGACCGGCCGCAGGAGCCGGACGCAGCAGATCACCGGAGCCGGCCTGATGCTGGCCTCCAGCGGCCTGAGCAAGTACCGCACCTCGTTCGGCAGGGACGGGGCGGACCACATGGCCGCCCTGATCTGCGGCTACCGCGTGCTCACCGCCTTGGTCTCCGAGGCCGAGAAGTCCGACGACCTCTTCCTGCGCGCGGTCAACGCCCAGACCTTCATCGCCTACGTGACCGCCGGCGCGGCGAAGGCGATCTCCAGTACCTGGCGGTCGGGCGAGGCGCTGGAACAGGTCCTGCAGACCCAGCAGTACGGGGACAGCGCGGTCGCCAAGTGGCTGAAGAAGAGCCCGCTGCTGTGCAGTTCGATGACGTGGTTCACCATCGTCTGGGAGACGGGGTTCCCGGTCGTCTACCTGCTGGCACCGGCGGACGCCCGCAGGGCCCTGGCCGGCGTCAAGCTCTTCCACCTGGGCATCGCCGTGACGATGGGCCTGCCGCGGTTCTTCTGGGGATTCAGCTCGGCCCACGCGGCGGTCCTCTACGCCGTGGACCGCCTCCCCAGGAACGGGGGCCGGGGATGAGGTTCGAACGCCAGGTGGTCGCCACCTTCGGGGCCGCCGCCGTGGTCAGCGCCTACCTCTCGTACATCCGCCTGGAGGAGGAGTACACCCGGCGCGGCGGACTCAAGGGGACCTCCCTGATCCAGGGCCCGGACGGCCTCGCGATCGAGTACGCGCTCGACGGCGGGGAGCTCGGCCCCACCGCCCCCGTCGCGGTCCTCGAAAGCGGCCTGGGCGCGCCGCTGGAGTCCTGGGACTGGGTGGCCGGGCTGCTCAGCCGGCGCTTCCGGGTCCTGCGCTACCACCGCAGCGGGTACTGGCGCTCGAAGAGCAGGCTGCGGCCGGCCCAGTTGGTCGAGTTCCTCCTGCAACAGCTCGCGCCGCAGGGCGACGTCGTCCTGTGCGGCCACTCGATCGGCGCCCTCACCGCCATGAACGTCGCGGCGGAGTCCGCGTACGTGCGCGAGCGCGCCACCGTCCTGCACATCGTCGACGGGACGGACGCCGTCCTCCTCGGTGAGGACCGCGGGTCGAAGCGGCGGGTGGCGCGCTACAACCAGGACACCGCGCGACGGCTGCTCGGCTCGGCCCTGGGCACCACCCGCTGGCTGACGAGCCCCACCGAGCGGGAACTCGAATACCGCCCGGACATCCAACGGGCGTACCTGGCCTCGATCTCCAGCCCCCAGGTACTGCTGGCGGCGCGCCAGGAGTACCTGCACGAGCCCCTCACCGGCCAGGACTTCGTGGCCGCCGGGCCGCTGCGGCGCGTCGTCATCTCGGCCGCCAACAACACCGAGCAGCAGCGCAAGCTCAGCGAGCGGGTCGCCGCGGACTTCCACGTCGTGCCGGCGAGCAGCCACCGGTCCATCATCGCCAAGCCCGCCCTGGCGCAGCAGACGGCGGCGATCATCCTGGAGTCTCAATGATGAAGTCAAGATGCCTGCGCGACCGGTGGGGCGGAGGTGAAGATCCGGTTGTCGCGCAGGAGCGCCCACAGCACGTTCG
>NZ_JBHXMU010000026.1:11677-108518 GCF_042720685.1 Kitasatospora sp. NPDC058492 | reverse complement strand
ACCGAGCGCAGGTGCAGGTCGGCCCCGGTGACGGCCTGGTCGCCGATCACCAGCGCCCGCACGCCGCCCTCGTCGGAGATCCGGACCAGCTTGCCGTCCGGGGTCCAGGACGGGACGCCCTGGAACAGCTCCAGCCAGACGTCGTCGCGCTCCTCGAACAGCACCTCGGTGGCGCCGGTGGCCACGTCGAGGCCGAGGATCAGCTGGCTGCGCTGGTCGCGGGCCTGGACGAGCAGCAGCGGCACGCCGCCCGCGGACCAGTGCACCCGGGCGAGGTACGGGTAGGCCGTGCGGTCCCAGACCACCTCGGTGCGGCCGCCGTCCAGGTCGAGCACCCAGAGGCCGACCTCGGCGTCGGCGGTGCCGGCGGCCGGGTAGGCGACCTCGGCGGGCTCGCGCTGCGGGTTGGCCGGGTCGGCGATCCACCAGCGGCGCACCGGGGTGTCGTCGGCGCGCTCGACCAGCAGCCGGTCGCCGTCGGGGGACCACCAGAAGCCCCGGTCGCGGCTCATCTCCTCCTGGGCGATGAACTCGGCCTGCCCCCAGGTGACGTTCGGGCCGTCGGGCTCGGCGAGCACCCGGTCGGCGGTGCCGTCGGCGCGGGTGAGGCGCAGTTCGCCGGCGGTGTTGGCGTAGGCGACGTGGCTGCCGTCCGGGGAGACCCGCGGGTCCAGCAGCGGGCCCTGGGCGGGCAGTTCGGCGGTGACGCCGGTGGCCAGGTCGGCGGTGAACAGCCGGCCGGAGAGGGCGAAGGCGGCCAGTCGGCCGGCCGCGTCCAGGGCGTAGCCGACGATGCCGGCCGAGCCTTCGCGGCTGCGCTCGCGGCGGGCCTTCTCGGCGGGCGAGAGGTCCTCCTCGCCGCCGCCGAGCAGCACGGCCGGGTCGGCGGCGATCCGCTCCTCGCCGGTGGCGGTGTCGAGGGTCCAGAGCAGGTTGGCCCGGTCGCCGCCCGACCGGGAGCGCAGGAAGACGACCCGCGAGCCGTCCGGTGCGACGGAGAAGGAGCGGGGCGCGCCGACGGTGTAGCGCAGGGTCCGCGCGTACTGCCGGGGGAAGGTGTCCGCAGGGGTGTGGGAGGTCATGGCATCAGACCCTACGATGCCGTACTCCCGCTGCCGGGCGCCTGGTGATCACTCGTTCGGAGCATCGTTCCCGAGTGCGCCCCAAAGGCGCCCATACCCCCTCCGACCGGCCCATGCGCCCCACGAGTGCCCCCGTACCCCGGCGCGTGGAGACTCACCGAATGTAATGCTCCCCTTACCCATCGGGTATGACTGGTCGGGCGGGTGATCGTCGGGCCCGTCCCGGCCCCGGTCGCCCGACCGCAAGTCCCGTACGGTCCCACCGTCACCCTCCCCAGGGGGTGGCGCACCCGAGAAGGGGTGTGAGCCGACATGGCTTTGTCCGTCTCCGCAGCCATGCTGATGCTGGTCATCGTGGTGGTGCTGATCCGCCGCTCCGGGCTGAAGCTCGCGCACGCGATCATCTGCGCGCTGCTCGGCTTCTACCTGGCATCCAGCTCGATCGCGCCGTCGATCAGCCAGGTCACCAGCAACCTCGCCGGGATGATCAACGGCCTGAAGCTCTGACCCCGCCACGGCGGTCGTTAGGCTTCCTCCCATGACCGCGACTACCGGCCGCCGCCTGCTCCTGGTGCACGCCCACCCCGACGACGAGTCGATCGGCAACGGCGCCACCATGGCCCGGTACGCCGCCGAGGGCGCCCAGGTCACCCTGGTGACCTGCACCCTCGGCGAGGGCGGCGAGGTGATCCCGCCCGGGCTGGCCCATCTGACGGCCGATCGGGAAGGAACCCTCGGCGCGTACCGGATCGGCGAGCTGACCGCGGCCATGCGCGCGCTCGGCGTCACCGACCTCCGCTTCCTCGGCGGCCCGGGCCGCTACCGCGACTCCGGGATGATGGGCCTGCCCGACAACGACGTGCCCGGCTGCTTCTGGCGGGCCGACGTCGACGAGGCGGCCGGCCACCTGGTCGCGGTGGTCCGCGAGGTCCGGCCGCAGGTGCTGGTCACCTACGACGAGAACGGCGGCTACGGGCACCCGGACCACATCCAGGCGCACCGGGTCGCGATGCGCGCGTACGAGCTGGCGGCCGATCCGACGCACCGCCCGGAGCTGGGCCCGGCCTGGCGGATCGCCAAGGTCTACTGGAACCGGATGCCCCGCTCGGTGATCGAGGCCGGGCTCGCCGAGACCGCCGCCCGGGCGCCCTTCCCCGGGACGGCCCGGCCGGCCGACGTTCCCGGGGTGGTGGCCGACGAGGTGGTCACCACCGTCCTGGACGGCTCCGCCTACGCCGGGCGCAAGGCCGCCGCGATGGCCGCGCACGCCACTCAGATCACCGTGGACGGCGCCTTCTTCGCGCTCTCCAACGACCTCGGCCAGCCGCTGGTCACCACCGAGTACTACCAGCTGGTACGCGGCCAGGCCGGGCCGGAGCGGCCCGAGGACGACCTGTTCGCCGGCCTGTCGCCCGCCGCCGACCCGCTGCCCACAACCGCGACCACCGCCACCGCCACCGCCGAGGAGAGCGTCCGATGACCGAGCCCGCCGCCGCCCGGCCGCCGCGCCGCTCGTTCCCGGCGGCCGTCCTCGGCACCCGCGAGGAGCGGCTGGCCGAGCCTCAGCCCCCGCGCGGCGCCCGGATCACGGCCTACGCCCTGTTCTTCCTGCTGGGTGTCGCGGTGTCGGTCTGCGGATCCTTTGTGCAGGCCTTGTGGCCTCCCGTGGGGGTCCTGCTGGCGCTCGCCGCGACCGGCGCCACCTTCTACGGCGGCCTGCGGGTCACCGGCACCCGGCTGGGCGCGGCGCTGCCCGCGGCCGGCTGGTTCATGGCGATGCTGCTGGTGATCGTGCCCCGGCCGGAGGGCGACAACGTGCTGTGGTCCAACGCCACCTCGCTCGGCTGGCTGTTCGGCGGCTCGGTCCTGGGCGTGATCTGCGCCACCCTGCCGACCCGTAGCGGCTGGTTCCCGGGCGTGCCCGGCCCGCAGCGCTGAACCCGCCCGCGGGGCACGTACGGCACCGCGCACGACGCGCAGTCAGGAGCGCACGGCCGTACTCTCATACCGGAGGAACCGGACGTATCAGGATCTGTCCGAAGCCGTTCGTCGCTCTGTTCTTCCCAGTATGGTGGTCCCGCAGAACGCCGTACCCGACCGCCGCCCGCCCAGGCCCGGCGACCACGAACCGCGGTCGCGCCGCACGGCCCGCCCGCGAACCCGGAGCAGAGCAGCATTGAGCAGCCGCGAATCTGACAACGCCCACCCGACGCCCCGGCGTACGGGTCCGGACGCCTACCCGTCGGGCACCCCGCCCTACGGCACACCGGGACTCCCGGGCGGCGACCGGGCCGGTGCCGCCCAGGGCGCCGCGTCGGGCGGCGAGGACGACGGCCCGAAGACCGAGACCACCCTGACGACCCGGGTCCGGATCAACATCCCCGGGTCGCGTCCGATCCCGCCGGTCGTGGTCCGCAGCACCGTCAAGAACGAGGACGGCCCGGGCGAGGAGGCCCCGGCGGCCGCCCCCGAGCCGGGCGGCCCGCGGCACCGGTCCGCGCCTTCCTCCCCCGTCCTCGGGGTGATGGAGGGCGGCGCCCGCACGGCCACCCCGCCGGAGCTGCCGCCGGAGTGGCAGGTCCCGCCGATCCCGCCGGCGACGTCCGAGGCCGAGTCCACCGGCGCCTGGTTCCGGCCGCGGCAGAAGAAGGCCGAGCCGGCGCCGACCGCCGTACCGGCCGGTGCCCCGAACACCCCGGGCGCGCCGGAGGCCTCGGCCGCGCCCGCCGCCGCCGAGCCCCGGCCGACGGCCTCCCCGGCCCCCGGCGCCCGCCCGAACGGTGCCCGCCCCGCCCAGGGCGCGGCCCGTCCGAACGGCCGACCGGTGCCCGCCCAGGCCCCGAACGGCTCGCCCGCCGCGCCGTTCCCCGCCGGCCCCGGTGCGCAGGCCCCGGCGGAGGAGCCCGGCGTGTACGAGGCCGCCTCCCCCTTTGCGCCGCCCACCGCCGACCCGTTCGCCCCGATGGCGCCCACGGCCGGAGCCCGCGGCCGGCGCGACGACCGCCCGCAGCAGGGCGCCCAGCAGAACGGCGGCCAGCAGAGCGGCAGGCAGCGCAACGGTCGGCAGCCCGACGGACGGCCGCAGCAGGGCCCGCGCCCGGGCGCCCGCCCGCAGGGCCCGGCGGCCGGCGCGACGGACCCGGAGGACACCTCGGTCGACGGCTTCGAGCCGATCCGCGAGGGCACCCCGCCGCCCGCCGCCATACCGGGCCTGCCGCAGAACGGCGCCGCGCACGGCGGCGAAGCCCGCCCGCAGCCCGGCCTGTTCGCCTCGGCCCCGGCCGGTGCCGACCCGTTCGCCGCCCAGCGCCCCGCCGGGCCGGGCCAGGACGCCTTCGCCCACCCGGCCCCCGGCGGGCTCTTCCCCGGCGCCCCCGGGCACCCGCAGCAGCAGCCCGGACCGGACCCGGAGGCCACCGAGCTCACCCCGCTGCCGACCCCCGCCCCGGGCCCCCGGCCCGCACCGCAGCCGGCCAAGACCGAGTCCGCGCCCGCGCCCGCGCCCGCCAAGGGCAAGGGCAAGGGCAAGGCCAAGCCGAAGGCCAGCGCCGGCAAGAAGCTGGTCAAGCTGGGCGTGTACGGCGTCGGCTTCGTGCTGTTCCTCGGCGCCGCCGCGTACGGCACCGGTCTGATGCTCAACCAGTCCGACATCCCCAAGGGCACCGTGGTGCTCGGCACCGACATCGGCGGCAACAGCCGCGACCAGGCGATCCACCAGCTCGACGAGACCGTCGGCAAGACCGGCCAGCAGCCGCTCAAGCTGAAGGTCGGCGACCAGGCGCTGAACCTCGACCCGACCGTCGCCGGGCTGAGCTTCGACACCACGGGCACCGTGGACGGCCTCGCCCAGCACAGCTACAGCCCGGTCGACGTCATCAAGTCGCTGAAGGGCGGCACCAAGGCGGTCGCACCGGACGTCAAGGTGGACCGGGCCAAGCTCAAGGCCGCCCTGGACACCCTGGCCTCCGGCTCGGGCCAGGGCCTTCAGGAGGGCTACGTCAAGTTCTCCGAGAACGGCGACCCGGTCGTGGTGCCCGGCCGGGCCGGCCAGGCCGTCGACTCGGCGAGCGCCCTCGACGTGGTCGAGCAGGCCTACCGCGACCGCGCCGCCGGCAAGCCCGACCAGCCGATCGCGCTCGCCGTCACGGCCGCCCAGCCCAAGGTCTCCCCGCAGGCCCTGCAAGCCGCCGCGGACAGCCTCGGCAAGTCCGCGCTCAACGGCAACGTGTACGTCCTGGCCGGCACCAAGAAGTGGATCTTCGGCAAGGTGGTCGCCGCCAAGACGCTCACGCTCGTCCCGGACGCCTCCGGCAAGATCGTGCCCAAGTGGGACCTCGACGCGCTGAACGGCCAGCTGGGCAGCGTGTTCGACAAGGTGAAGGTCAAGAAGAACGGCCAGACCGCCGCGATCACCCCGCAGGACGTCGCGGACGCCGTCACCTCGCTGCTCGACAAGACCGGCGAGAAGGACCGCACCTTCAAGTTCACCGTCGCCTGAGCAACGACCGCACCGATCGGGGGGCGGGCCGGCATCCGGCCCGCCCCTCGACAACTCCCCCTCCCGGTCAGCAAGATGTGACGCCACACCCTCCGCCACACCTTCCGCCACAGCCACCTCGGGGAGCACGCCGATGAGCCGCCGCCTCCAGCACCGGACGGCCCTGCTCGCCGGTCTCACCGCCCTGTCGCTCTCACTGACGCTCTGTTCGTGCGCCTCCGGCCAGGGCGGCGCCGCCGCGGACGGGCCGTCCGCCACCGGGGCCCCCAAGCTCACCTCGATCGACGTCAACCCGCGCGAGCGCTCCCAGCTGCGCCAGGGCGGCACCCTGCACCTGGCGATCGCCCAGTTCTCCCGCCAGTGGTCGCCGATCCAGACCGACGGCAGCGAGTCCTCGACGATCAGCGTCAGCAAGCCGCTGCTGCCGACCTTCTTCCGCTCCGACGCGGCCGGCACCCAGACCGTCAACCCGGCCTACCTGCAAGACGCCCACGCGGAGCTGCGGGACGGCCGGCAGGTCGTCGTCTGGACGCTCAACCCGAAGGCCCACTGGTCCGACGGCACCCCGATCACCTGGCGCGACCTCGAAGCCAACTGGCGCGCGCTGAACGGGAAGGACCCGGCCTACCGGCCCGCCAGCAACACCGGCTTCGAACAGGTCTCCTCGGTCGAGCGGGGCAAGGACGACTTCCAGGCGGTGATGACCTTCGACCGGCCGTTCTCCGAGTGGCAGTCGATGTTCAACGGCGCCGCCAACGCCCCGCTGCTGCCCGCGAGCCGGCTCGCCACCCCGGAGCTGTTCAACTCCGCCTACCTGGACGCGATCCCGGTCACCGCCGGCCCGTTCAAGGTCGAACGGCTGGACCGCGCCTCCCAGACCATCACCCTGGTCGCCGACCCCGCCTGGTGGGGCGACAAGCCGATGCTGGACCGGATCGTCTTCCACGCCATGCTGCCCAACGCCATGGCCCCCGCCTTCGCCAAGGGCGAGATCGACCTCTTCAACAACGGCCCGGACGTCGCCGGCTACCAGACCATCAAGAGCACCAAGGGCGCCGCCGTCCGCCGGGCCGGCGGGCCCGACTTCCGCCAGCTCACGCTCAACGCCCGCACCCCGGCGCTCAGCGACGCGACCGTCCGCCAGGCCGTCTTCCAGGCCATCAACCGGGACGCCGTCATCCGCTCCGACCTGAACGGCCTGGACTGGCCCGCCGCCCCGCTCAACAACCACCTGCTGGTCGCCAACCAGAACGCCTACCGGGACAACTCCCTCGGCCTCAGCCGCTACGACCCCGCCGAGGCCGCCCGCAAGCTGGACGCGGCCGGCTGGCGGCTCGACGGCGACGTCCGCAAGCGCAACGGCCGCGAGCTGAACCTGCGGATGGTCATCCCGGCCGGCGTCACCCAGGCGCAGAGCGAGGCCGACAGCGCCACCAGGACGCTCAAGGACGTCGGCATCAAGGTCACCACGGTCACCGCCGCCGCCAACGAGTTCTTCGACAAGTACGTCAACCGCGGCGACTTCGACATCACCGCCTACTCGCTGCTCGGCACGCCCTTCCCGGCCAGCGGCAACCGCGCCGACTTCGTCCAGAACGGCGGCACCAACCACGTCGGCGCGGGCAGCCCGGCGGTGGACGCCGCCCTCGACCGGGCCGCCGCCGCACCCGACGCGGCCACCGCCTCCGAGGCGATCAACCAGGCCGACGGCGAGCTGTGGAAGGTGGCCGGCGTGCTGCCGCTCTACCAGCGCCCGCAGCTGTACGGCGCCCGCGCCAACCTCGCCAACATCGGCGCCCAGGGGCTGTCCGACATCGTCTGGGAGAACGTCGGCTTCGAGCGGTAGGCGGCGGCGACGCGTAGGCGCCCTCAGCCGTGCAGGGTCTCCCGCCAGAAGTGGCAGGCGCTGCGCCGGCCCGGCAGTTCGGCGCCCTCGGCGTCCACCACCGGTACCAGCGGCGGGAGTTCGCTCAGGCAGCGGTCCTGCACCCGGTTGCAGCGCGGGTTGAACGCGCAGCCCTGCGGGACCTCCAGGAGGCTGGGCGGCAGGCCCTTGATGGCGTGGAGGTTCTGCCCCTTCTGGTCCAGCCGGGGGATCGAGTCGAGCAGGCCCCGGGTGTACGGGTGGGCGGGGCGCGCGTACAGGTCGCGCACCGGGGCCGTCTCGACGATCCGGCCCGCGTACATCACCGCGATCGTGTCCGCGACGTCGGCGACCACGCCGAGGTCGTGGGTGATCAGGATCAGCCCCATGTGGAACTCGTGCTGCAACTCGGCCAGCAGGTCCATCACCTGGGCCTGGACGGTGACGTCCAGCGCGGTGGTGGGCTCGTCCGCGATGATCAGGTCCGGCTCCATGGAGAGCGCCATGGCGATCATGATGCGCTGGCGCATGCCGCCGGAGAACTGGTGCGGGTAGTCGCCGACGCGCTGCCTGGCCGCCGGGATCCGCACCCGGTCCATCAGCTCGATGGCCCTCTCCCTGGCCTCCTTGCGGCTGGCGCCGCGGTGCACCTGGAACATCTCGCCGAGCTGGTAGCCCACGCTGAGCACCGGGTTGAGCGAGGACAGCGCGTCCTGGAAGATCATCGCGATCTTCTGGCCCCGGACGAACCGCCGGGCCTTGGAGCCCATGGTCAGCAGGTCCTCGCCGCGGTAGAGGATCCGCCCGCCGGTGATCCGCCCGGGCGGCACGTCCAGGATGCCCATGATCGCCTGCGCGGTCACCGACTTGCCCGAACCGGACTCGCCCAGCACCGCCAGCGTCTCCCCGGCCGACACCGAGTAGCTCACCCCGTTGACGGCCCTGGCCACGCCGTCCCGGGTACGGAACTCGACGTGCAGGTCGTCGACCTCCAGCAGCGGGGTCCCGGGCACCAGGTTCTCCCGACCGCCGCCGATCACCTCCACCATGTCCATCCGAGCAGCCCTCCCCCAGCGCGGCAGCGAGCACCTATACGCGCAGAGCAACTATCAACGACCCGACCCCACTTGCGGAATTGCGCGGCACGTCTCTTTTCCATCACAAGAAAGGGCGCACCCCCGGTGCGGGGGCGCGCCCTGGATCCCGCGAGCCGCTAACCGGGCCCGGCATCCCCCTGCCCAGCCTCGCGCTCCGCCGCGCCCTGCCCAATCTCGCGCTCCGCCGCGCTCTGCCCGCTCTCGCGCTCCGCCGCGAAGTGACACGCCGAGTCGTGCCGGGCCGCCCCGCCCAGCCAGGACGGCGAGGCGAGCAGCGGGATCTCGGCCGCGCAGCGGTCCTGCGCCTTCCAGCAGCGGGTGCGGAAGCGGCAGCCGGACGGCGGGTTGGCCGGCGAGGGCACGTCCCCGGTGAGCACGATCCGGTCCCGCGACTCCCGGGCCGTCGGGTCCGGCACGGGGACGGCGGAGAGCAGCGCCTGGGTGTACGGGTGGGTGGCGTGGTCGTAGATCTCGGCATCGCTGCCGATCTCGACCATCTTGCCGAGGTACATCACGCCGACCCGGTCCGAGATGTGCCGGACGATGGAGAGGTCGTGCGCGATGAACATGTACGAGAGGTTGAACTCGCCCTGCAGCTTGTCCAGCAGGTTGATCACCTGCGCCTGGACGGACACGTCCAGCGCGGAGACCGGCTCGTCGCAGATGATGATCTCCGGCTTGAGCGCCAACCCTCTGGCGATGCCGATGCGTTGGCGTTGCCCGCCGGAGAACTGGTGCGGGTAGCGGTTGATGTACTCGGGGTTGAGCCCGACCACGTCCAGCAGGTCCTGGACGGCCTTGCGGCGGTCGCCCTTGGGCGCCACCTCGGGGTGGATCTCGAACGGCTCCCCGATGATGTCGCCGACCGTCATGCGCGGGTTCAGCGAGGTGTACGGGTCCTGGAACACCATCTGGATGTTGCGGCGGACGGCCTTCAGCGCCGACCCGGACAGCCGGGAGATCTCCTCGCCCTTGTAGCGGACCGATCCCCCGGTGGCCGGCTCCAGGTTCATCAGCACCTTGGCCAGCGTGGACTTCCCGCAGCCGGACTCGCCGACGACGCCCAGCGTCTCGCCCTGCCTCAGGTCGAAGGAGACCCCGTCGACGGCCTTCACGGCGCCGACCTGCTTCCTGAACAGCACGCCCTTGGTCAGCGGGAAGTGCTTGACCAGGTCCCGGACTTCGAGGATCGGCTCGCCGCGCGGCACCTCCTGGGCGAAGGCGGCCTCCTCCGGCACCGCGGCGCCCAGTGCGCTGGACCCGTTAGCGGCCATGGAGGGTCTCCTTCCAGAAGAAGCAGGCGCTGCCCCGCCCGGCCAGCGGGGCGCCGTCGTCCTCGGCGACCGGGTACAGCTCCGGCACCTCGGCCCGGCAGCGGTCCTGCGCCCGCGGGCAGCGCGGGTTGAAGGCGCAGCCCTGGGGGATCCGCAGCAGGTTGGGCGGCAGGCCCTTGATGGCGTACAGCTCCTGGCCCTTCTGGTCCAGCCGCGGGATGGAGTCCAGCAGGCCGCGGGTGTACGGGTGCGCGGGGCGCGCGTACAGGTCGTGCACCGGGGCGGTCTCGACGATCCGGCCGGCGTACATCACGGCGATCTTGTCGGCGACGTCGGCGACCACGCCGAGGTCGTGGGTGATCAGGATCAGGCCCATGTGGAACTCCGCCTGGAGCTCCGCGAGCAGGTCCATCACCTGGGCCTGCACGGTGACGTCCAGCGCGGTGGTGGGCTCGTCCGCGATGATCAGGTCCGGTTCCAGGGCCAGCGCCATGGCGATCATGATGCGCTGGCGCATGCCGCCGGAGAACTGGTGCGGGTAGTCGTTCACCCGCTGCTTGGCCGCCGGGATGCGCACCCGCTCCATCAGCTCGACGGCCTTCTCCTTGGCCTCCTTGCGGGACGCCCCCCGGTGGGCGCGGAACATCTCGCCGAGTTGGAAGCCCACCGTCAGCACCGGGTTGAGCGAGGACAGCGCGTCCTGGAAGATCATCGCGATCTTCTGGCCGCGGATCCTGCGCCGCTCCTCGTTGCCCATCTTCAGCATGTCCCGGCCGCGGAAGCGGATCTCCCCGCGCGGGATCCGGGCCGGCGGCATGTCCAGGATGCCCATGATCGCCTGCGCGGTCACCGACTTGCCCGAGCCGGACTCGCCGAGCACCGCGAGCGTCTCCCCCGCCCGGACGCTGTAGTCGACCCCGTTGACCGCCTTGGCCACGCCGTCCCGGGTGACGAACTCGACGTGCAGGTCGCGGACGTCGAGCAGCGGCCCCTCGTACGACGCGGCCCGCTCGGACCTGGTGGCGTCCACGGCTGTACTCACGTTGCGCTCCCCTCGCTCAGCGAAGCTTCGGGTCTAGGGCGTCGCGCACCGCGTCGCCCAGCATGATGAAGGCCAGCACGGTGACGGAGAGCGCCACGGCCGGGAAGAACAGCACGTACGGCGCCGTCCGGATCACCTTCTGGGCGGAGGAGATGTCGATGCCCCAGGAGATGGTCGGGTCCTGCAGCCCGATGCCGAGGAAGCTCAGCGTCGCCTCGGTGGCGATGTAGCCACCGAGCGCGATGGTGGCGACGACGATCACGGGGGCGATGGCGTTCGGCAGGATGTGCCGGAACATCAGCCGCCCCGTCCCGGCGCCGAGCGCCCGGCCGGCCACCACGTAGTCGGACTGTTTGACGGTCAGCACGGCGCCGCGCATGACGCGGGCGATCTGGGTCCAGCCGAGGAAGGCCAGCGCGATGACCACGCTCCACACCGTGCGGGTGGTGAAGGCGTTCAGCAGCACCAGGGCGCCGAGCAGCAGCGGGAGGCCGAAGAAGATGTCGGTGATCCGGGAGATCACCGCGTCGACGGCGCCGCCGAAGTAGCCGGCGACCATGCCGGCCAGTCCGCCGAGCACGGTGACCGCCACGGTCACGCAGATGCCGACGGTGATCGAGGCCCGGGCGCCGTACACCACCCGGGCGTAGATCGACCGGCCCTGCCCGTCGTAGCCGAACCAGCCGGCGCCGAAGAAGTCCGTCCAGTCCGGCCGCCTGAGGTAGTCGTGGATCAGGTCGGCCTTGCGCGGGTCGGCGTCGGTGAACGCCCAGGGGAAGATCGCCATGACGACCAGCAGCAGGATCAGCACGGCGGAGATCAGGAAGATCGGCCGCCGGCGCAGGTCCCGCCAGGCGTCGCCCCAGAGGCTGCGGGCCTCCTCCCGCTTGGCCGGGTCGGGCTCGACCAGGGTCTCCTGCTCGACCGCCATGCCCTGCTCCCCGGCGTAGTCGAGGTGTGAGACCCCGGGCTTGGGGTGCGGCTCGTAGGAGTTCTCGTCGTGGATGTCAGGCATAGCGGATCCTCGGGTCCAGGACCGCGTAGAGCAGGTCGACGAGCAGGCTGGCGACGAGGTAGACGATCACCAGGACGGTCACGATGCCGACCACGGTGGGGCCTTCCTTCTGGTTGATCGCCCGGTACAGGACGTTGCCGACGCCCTGCACGTTGAAGATGCCCTCGGTGACGATCGCCCCGCCCATCAGGGCGCCGAGGTCGGTGCCGAGGAAGGTGACCACCGGGATCAGCGAGTTGCGCAGCAGGTGGCGGGAGATGACGGTCCGCCGGGGCAGGCCCTTGGCGACCGCCGTGCGGATGTAGTCGGCCCGCAGGTTCTCGCCGATGGACGTCCGGGTGAGCCGGGCGACGTACGCGAGCGAGAGCGAGCCCAGCACGATCGCGGGCAGGATCAGCTGGGAGAGGTCGGTGGAGTCCTGCACCGTCGGGGTGACCCAGCCGAGGTTGGTGGCGAAGATCGTCTGCGCGATGTAGGCCAGCACGAAGACCGGGATCGAGATCACCACCAGGGTGAGGATCAGCACCAGGGTGTCCTGGATGCTGCCGCGCCGGAGGCCGGAGGCCATGCCCAGGGCGAGGCCGAGGACCACTTCGAAGACGAAGGCCATCAGCGCGAGCCGGATGGTGACCGGGAAGGCGGTGGCCATGATCTCGGAGACGGGGCGGCCGGTGAAGCTCGTCCCGAAGTCCCCCTGGAAGAGGTTCCCCATGTAGTGCAGGTACTGCTTCCAGACCGGCTGGTCCAGGAAGTACTTGTGCTTGATGCTGGCCACGATGGCCGGGTCGGCGGCCTTCTCGCCGAACAGCGCCGACACCGGGTCGCCCGGCAGCGTGTAGACCATCAGGAAGATCAGCAGCGTGGTGCCAAAGAACACCGGGATCATCTGCAGCACCCGCCGCAGCACGTAACTGCCCATCCGAGCCTCCTTCCTAGACGTGCCCTGGGTGCACGGCCGGCCGGGGACGGTCGGCCGGGAGGGCCGGGCCCCGCCCTCCGTGCGGGAAGGGCGGGGCCGGCGCGAGGGGTCGGGGGATCAGCCCTTGACCTCGACCTGGGTCCAGGCCGGGTTGCCGAAGGAGTCGAACTTCACGTTCTGCACCTTGGTCGAGTAACCCGAGTTGGTGCGGTAGTACCAGAGCGGGATGGCCGGCATCCCGCTCGGCAGCACCGCCTCGGCCTGCTGGTAGCCGGTCACCGTGTCGGCGACGCTGGCGGCCTCGTCGGCCTTGGTGGCCGCCTGGTCGAACTGCGGGTTGCTGTAGCCGAAGTCGTTGGACGCGGCGCCGGTGCGGTACACGTCGGACAGGAAGTTGGCGTTCAGCGGGTAGTCCTGCACCCAGCCGGTGCGGAAGGCGCCGTTGACCTGGTGCCCGGTGATCGCGGCGCGCGCGGTCTTGAAGTCGGGCTTCGGGTCGCCGAGGCACTCGACGCCGGTGCTCTGCCGGATCGAGTTGCAGACCGCGTCGACCCACTCCTTGTGGCCGCCGTCGGAGTTGTAGGTGATCAGCAGCTTGTTGCCGGGGACGCCGCCGCCGTCGCTGATCAGCTGCTTGGCCTTGGCCGGGTCGAACTTGCAGAAGTCGCCGCAGGCGCCGTCCTTGTAGCCCTCGACGCCCTCGGCCACCCAGGCGGTGGCCGGCTTGCGGGAGTTCTGCAGCACCGTCTTGGTGATGGTGTCGCGGTCGATCGCCATGGACAGGCCCTGGCGCACCTTGGCCTTGTCGGGCGCGGCCCAGTCGGCCTGGTAGAGGGTGAAGCCGATGTTCTGGATGGCGCCCTGCGGGGCGTCGATCGCCCGGTCGCCGAGGTCGCTCTTGTACGTCGCCAGCGCGGACGGCGGCACCTGGTCCATCACGTCCAGGTTGCTGGACTGGAGGTCGGCGTAGGCGGCCTCGGACGTGGTGTACATCTTGAAGACGATGCCGCCGTTCTTCGGCTTGTCGACGCCCTGGTAGTCCGGGAAGGCCTTGGTGACGACCTCGGAGTTGTGGTTCCAGCTGACGAACTGGTAGGGGCCGTTGCCCACCGGCTTCTGCCCGTACCCGGTCGGGTCGTTGAAGAAGGCGTCCGGCAGCGGGGAGAAGGCGATGTAGCCGAGCTTGTACTCGAAGTACGAGACCTTGTTGCTGAGCTTGACGGTGAAGTGCAGGTCGTCGACCACGGTCAGGCCGGACATCTTGGTCGCGGTCGGCTGGCCGCTGACGGGGTGGACGTTCTGGTAGCCCTCGATGTCGGAGAACCAGGAGCTGTTGATCTGGTTGTTGCTGGTGGTCGCGCTCCAGTTCCAGGAGTCCACGAAGTTCTTGGCGTGCACCGGCGTGCCGTCGTGGAACTTCCAGCCGTCCTTCAGCGTGACGTCGAAGGTCTGGGAGTCACTGGTGTCGATCTTGTCGGCGACCTGCATCCGGATCTTGGCGGTGGCGGGGTCGTAGTCGACCAGCCCCTTGAAGAGGTTCTGGATGATGCGACCACCGCCGACCTCGTTCGCGTTGGCGGGCTGCAGCGGGTTCTGCGGCTCACTGCTCTGGTAGCTGAAGCTCTTGCTGCTGTCCGACGAGCTGTTGCTGCTTCCGCCGCCGCCGCTGCTGCACCCGGTGGCCACCAGGGCCACGGATGTCGCAGCGGCGAGGACCCAGCGAGCACGGGCGGCTACGGGCATGGAGGTCCCTCCTCGTGGTGTGTGTCGCATCACACCCCATGAGAAGCGCGCCCGGTCGACGGCGCGAGTCGAATGCACCCGGACGGGTGCGTTGAGCGCCCCGCGAGTTGACGGAACGACGGAAGGGCCCGCGGCGCGAAGCCACGGGCCCTTCCGGGGATGCCACGGGGAGTCAGGCGGCGGCCGGCTCCCGGACCTCGGCGAAGTGACAGGCCGACTCGTGCGCGGCCGGGCCCTTCAGCACCGAGGGCACCGCGAGCAGCGGGATCTCCTCGGCGCAGCGGTCCTCCGCCTTCCAGCAGCGGGTGCGGAAGCGGCAGCCGGACGGCGGGTTGGCCGGCGAGGGGATGTCACCGGTCAGGATGATCCGGTCGCGGTTCTCGCGCGCCGTCGGGTCCGGCACCGGCACCGCGGAGAGCAGCGCCTGGGTGTACGGGTGGGTGGCGTTGTCGTAGATCTGCTCGTCGGTGCCGATCTCGACCATCTTGCCGAGGTACATCACGCCGACGCGGTCGGAGATGTGCCGGACGATGGAGAGGTCGTGCGCGATGAACATGTACGACAGGCCGAAGTCGCCCTGCAGCTTCTCCAGCAGGTTGATCACCTGCGCCTGGACGGACACGTCCAGGGCGGAGACCGGCTCGTCGCAGATGATGATCTCGGGCTTGAGCGCGAGACCGCGGGCGATGCCGATGCGCTGGCGCTGGCCGCCGGAGAACTGGTGCGGGTACCGGTTGATGTACTCCGGGTTCAGACCCACGACGTCCAGCAGGTCCTGGACGGCCTTGCGGCGGTCGCCCTTGGGCGCCACCTCGGGGTGGATCTCGAACGGCTCCCCGATGATGTCGCCGACCGTCATGCGCGGGTTCAGCGAGGTGTACGGGTCCTGGAACACCATCTGGATGTTGCGGCGGACGGCCTTGAGGGCCTGGCCGGACAGCTTGGAGATGTCCTCGCCCTTGAACAGCACCTGGCCGGAGGTCGCCCGCTCCAGGTTCATCAGCACCTTGGCCAGCGTGGACTTGCCACAGCCGGACTCGCCGACGATGCCGAGCGTCTCGCCCTTCGCCAGCTCGAAGGAGATGCCGTCGACCGCCTTGACCGCGCCGACCTGCTTCTTGAAGAGGATGCCCTGGCTCAGCGGGTAGTGCTTGACCAGGTCCTTGACCTCCAGGATGGGCTCAGCCATGGAGGGTCTCCTTCCAGAGGTGGCACGCGCTGCGGCGGCCGGTGAGCTCCTTGCCGTCCTTGTCGGTCACCTGGTGCAGCGCCGGGATCTCCGTGCGGCACAGGTCGGTGGCGACGTCACAGCGGGGGTTGAACGCGCAGCCGGCCGGGACCTTCAGCAGGTTCGGGGGCAGGCCCTGGATCGCGTAGAGCTCCTGACCCTTCTGGTCCAGGCGCGGGATCGAGCGGAGCAGGCCCTTGGTGTACGGGTGCGCCGGGTTGGCGTACAGGTCGTGCACCGGGGCGGTCTCGACGATCCGGCCGGCGTACATCACGGCGATCTTGTCCGCGACGTCGGCGACCACGCCGAGGTCGTGGGTGATCAGGATCAGGCCCATGTTGTACTCGGCCTGGAGCTCCGCGAGCAGGTCCATCACCTGGGCCTGGACGGTGACGTCCAGGGCGGTGGTGGGCTCGTCCGCGATGATCAGGTCGGGCTGCATCGAGAGCGCCATGGCGATCATGATGCGCTGGCGCATGCCGCCGGAGAACTGGTGCGGGTAGTCGCCGACGCGCTGCCTGGCGGCCGGGATGCGCACCCGGTCCATCAGCTCGATGGCCTTCTCCTTGGCGTCCTTCTTGGAGGCGCCCTGGTGCACCCGGAACATCTCGCCGAGCTGGTAGCCCACGCTGAGCACGGGGTTGAGCGAGGACAGCGCGTCCTGGAAGATCATCGCGATCTTCTGGCCGCGGATCCTGCGCCGCTCCTCGTTGCCCATCTTGAGCATGTCCTGGCCGCGGTACAGGATCTCGCCCTGCGTCACCTTGCCGGGCGGCATGTCCAGGATGCCCATGATGGTCTGGGCGGTCACGGACTTGCCGGAGCCGGACTCTCCGAGCACGGCGAGCGTCTCGCCGGCCGCGACGGAGTAGTTGACGCCGTTCACGGCCTTCGCGATGCCGTCCCGGGTGTGGAACTCCACGTGGAGGTTCTTGACCTCCAGCAGCGGGGTGCCAACTTCGAGTCGGCCGCTCTTCTGGTTGTTGTTCTCGATCACGGTGGTCATCGGGTCGTCACCTCTTCTCTCAGCGGAGCTTCGGGTCGAGGGCGTCGCGCACCGCGTCGCCGAGCATGATGAAGGCCAGAACCGTGAGGCTCAGCATTCCGGCGGGGAAGAACAGGGCGAACGGGGCGGTCCGGATCACCTTCTGGGCGGTGTTGATGTCGATGCCCCAGGAGATGGTCGGGTCCTGCAGACCGATGCCGAGGAAGCTCAGCGTCGCCTCGGTGGCGATGTAGCCGCCGAGCGCGATGGTGGCGACGACGATCACCGGGGCGACCGCGTTCGGCAGGATGTGCTTCCACAGGATCCGGCTGGTGCCTGCGCCGAGCGCCTTGGCGGCCGTCACGAAGTCGGCCTGCTTGACCGTGATGACCGAACCGCGCATGACACGGGTCATCTGGGTCCAGCCCAGGGAGACCAGCGCGAAGACCACGCTCCAGATGGTGCGCGAGGTGAAGGCGTTGAGGATGACCAGGGCGCCGAGCAGCAGCGGGATGCCGAAGAAGATGTCGGTGACCCGGGAGATGATCGTGTCGACCCAGCCACCGAAGTAGCCGGCCAGCATGCCGGTGATGCCACCGAGGATGGTCACACCCGCCGTGACGCAGATGCCGACGACGACCGAGGCGCGGGCGCCGTAGATCACCCGGGCGTAGATACTGCGGCCCTGGAGGTCGTAGCCGAACCAGTCCGCCTGGAAGAAGTGGCTGTAGTTCGGCTTGGTCAGGTAGTGCAGACGCAGGTCGCCGGCGCGCGGGTCCGCCGAGGTGAACAGCCCGGGGGCGATCGCGATGACGATCAGCAGCAGGATCAGCAGCGCGGAGATCACGAAGATCGGCTTGCGGCGCAGGTCGTGCCAGGCGTCGGAGCCGAGGCTGCGGGCCTTCTCGGGCTTGGCCGCCGGGGTGTCGGCGCCACGCTGGGCCGGGATCTCCTCGGCCGTCTTCTTCTCGGTCAGGTCAGGCATAACGGATCCTCGGGTCCAGGACCGCGTAAAGCAGGTCGACGATCAGGCCGGCGGCCAGGTACACGAGCACCAGGAAGGCCACGAAGCCGGCGACCGTCGGGCCCTCCTTATGGTTGATCGCCGCGTAGAGCGCGTTGCCGATGCCCTTGACGTTGAAGATGCCCTCGGTCACGATCGCGCCACCCATCAGGGCGCCCAGGTCGGTGCCGAGGAAGGTGACCACCGGGATCATCGAGTTGCGGAGCAGGTGGGTGCCGATCACCTTGCGCCGGGGCAGGCCCTTGGCCACCGCGGTGCGGACGTAGTCGGCCTTGATGTTCTCGGCTATGGAGGTACGGGTGAGACGCGCCACGTACGCCAGCGACAGCGAGCCGAGCACGAACGCCGGCAACACCAGCTGGGTGATGTCGTTGCTGTCCTGGACGGTCGGCGTGACCCACTTCAGGTTCTGCCCGAAGACCGTCTGGAAGATGAAGCCCAGCACCGGAACCGGGATCGAGATCAGCAGCAGGGTCAGGACCAGGGTGCTCTTGTCGAACGCCTTGCCGCGGCGCAGACCGGCGAAGAGGCCGATGGTGACGCCGAGCACGATCTCGATGGCGAACGCGAACAGCGCCAGCCGGGTGGTGACCGGCAGCGCATCGGTGATCACGTCGAGCACCGGCCGCTGGTCCAGGGTGGTTCCGAAGTCACCGGTGAGCAGCTTCCCCATGTAGTCGAGGTACTGCTGGACCAGCGGCTTGTCGAAGCCCATCTGGTGCCTCAGAGCGGCGAGCTGGGCCGGGTCCGGCGCCTTGTCGCCCCACATCGCGGCCACCGGGTCACCCGGCAGCGCGTGCACCATGAAAAAGATGAGCGCGGTCGTTCCGAGGAAGACCGGGATCATCTGGAGCAGTCGCCTTGCGACAAAGCGCCCCATCGTGCCTCCATGTATGACTCTGCCGGGCCCGTCATCCCGGCCAGAGATAAGTCGGCGTGCCAACGGCCGGTGCCAGTCCTCGCCCTTGTGGGGATGGGACGGGCACCGGCCGTTGTCACCGGGTCAGGCGGTGCCGACCGATTACTTCTTCTTGACCTCGACGTCGGTGTAGACCGGGTTGCCGAAGGAGTCGAACTTCACGTTCTGGACGTTGTTGGACCAGCCGGAGCTGGTCTTGTAGTACCAGAGCGGGATGGCCGGCATGTCCTTGGCCAGGACGGCCTCGGCCTGCTGGTAGAGCTCGGTGGTCTTCTCCACCGTGGTGGCCGCGTCGGCCTCCTTCGAGAGCTTGTCGAACTCCGGGCTGGAGTAGCCGGCGTCGTTCGCCGCCGCACCGGTGCCGTAGACGTCGCGCAGGAAGTTGGCGTTCAGCGGGTAGTCCTGCACCCAGCCGGTACGCATCATGCTCGACACCTGACGCTTGGTCACGATGTCGCGCGAGGTCTTGAAGTCCGGCTTCGGGTCACCGAGGCACTCGACGCCGGTGGCCTGGCGGATCGAGTTGCAGACCGCGTCGACCCACTCCTTGTGACCACCATCGGAGTTGTAGAGGATGGTGATCTTGTTGCCGGGCACGCCGTTGCCCTCGGCGATCAGCTGCTTGGCCTTGGCCGGGTCGTACTTGCAGGCGTCGCCGCAGGCGCCGGCCTTGTAGCCCATGACGCCGGGCGCCACGAAGCCGTCGGCGGGCTGACGCGTGCCGTTCAGCACGGTCTTGGTGATGGTGTCGCGGTCGATGGCCATCGACAGGCCCTGGCGGACCTTGGCCTTCTCCGGCGCGTTCCAGTCGGCGTTGTACAGCGCGAAGGAGATGTTCTGGATGGCGCCCTGCGGCTGGTCGACCGCGCGCTTGCCCAGGTCGTCCTTGTACTTGGGCAGGTCGGTCGAGTCGACCTGGTCCAGGACGTCGAGGGTGTCCGACATCAGGTCCTTGTACGCGGCCTCACCGGCGGTGTAGTTCCGGAAGACGATGCCGCCGTTCTTGGCCTTGTTCGTGCCCGCGTACTTGTCGAAGGCGGCCAGGGTGATGGCCTTGTTGTGCTCCCACGACACGAACTTGTACGGGCCGTTGCCGACCGGCTTCTGGCCGTAGCCCGCCGGGTCGGAGAAGAAGCCGGCCGGCAGCGGGTAGAAGGCCGAGTAGCCGAGCTTGTACGTGAAGTACGAGACCGGGCTGCTCAGCTCGATGGTGAAGTGCGTGTCGTCGACGACCTTCAGACCGGACATGGTGTCGGCGGTCGGGTCACCCTTCTCCGGGTGAACGGCGTCGTAGCCGACGATGTCGGAGAACCAGTCCGAGTTGATCTGGTTGTTCTTGGTGTTCGCCGACCAGTTCCAGGAGTCCACGAAGGACTTGGCCGTCACCGGGGTGCCGTCGTGGAAGGTCCAACCGGACTTCAGCGTGACGGTGTAGTTCTTGGCGTCAGTGGTCTCGATCTTGTCGGCCACCTGGTTACGCAGGGCGCCGGTGGCGGGGTCGTAGTCGACGAGGCCCTGGAAGAGCTGCTTGACGATGCGGCCGCCCTGGTTCTCCATGGCGTTGGCCGGCTGCAGCGGACGCTGCGGCTCGCCGCTCTGGTAGCTGAACACGCCCTGGGCGTTGACCGCAGCGCCATCGGAGCTGCTCCCACCGGTGGAACCGCCACTGCTACAAGCAGTCGCGGCGAGGGCGACCGCAACAGCTGCGACAACCCACTTGGCCTGGCTCCCACCACGCATCGGTGTGCCTCCTGAATTCGACGTTGCAACGAGGAGGGCACTGCGGACGGGTGTTACCTGGCCCGCTGTGCCGTCCGCGCTCGTGGTTTCGGCGCGCACCCCTGCGCGTCACCCTTGACCCGAGCCTGACTGCACCCACTATCCGTCACGCACGGACACGAAAGTGACCAGTGACGATCTCAATTAGGTCACATGAACAGTCGGTAAGTTTCGAAAACCGGACATAAGAGACATAGCCAGACAGGCACCAAACGGACAGTCGTCATGAATGACGAACTGTCACGTTCGCTCAGCGGACACCTGGGAGTGATGAGCGCTATTCCGTTAATACGCCCGTCGACAACTTGGAGTAGTTGAAAAAGTTCGCCCCCCTCTCCATGGGAAAGGGGGGCGAAGCATTCCGGCCAAAGGCCGGTCAAGCCGTCCGGATCACGCCTTCTTGGCGCGCGAGGCGGTGCGGCCGCGGTCCTTCGCGTCGAGGACGACCTTACGGATGCGAACCGTCTCCGGGGTCACCTCGATGCACTCGTCCTCGCGGCAGAACTCCAGCGACTGCTCCAGCGAGAGCTTGCGCGGCGGGACGATCGACTCGGCCACGTCTGCGTTCGAGGAACGCATGTTGGTGAGCTTCTTCTCCTTGGTGATGTTGACGTCCATGTCGTCGGCGCGCGAGTTCTCGCCGACGATCATGCCCTCGTACACCTCGGTGCCCGGCTCGCAGAAGAGCACGCCGCGCTCCTGGAGGTTGGTCATCGCGAAGGCGGTGACCACACCGGACCGGTCGGCGACCAGCGAACCGTTGTTACGGGTCGTCAGGGTGCCGAACCACGGCTCGTGGCCCTCGTGGATCGAGTGCGCGATGCCGGTGCCGCGGGTGCTGGTGAGGAACTCGGTCCGGAAACCGATCAGACCGCGGGACGGGACGACGAACTCCATCCGGACCCAGCCCGAGCCGTGGTTGGACATGTTGTCCATCCGGCCCTTGCGGACGCCCATGAGCTGCGTGACCGCGCCCATGTGCTCCTCCGGCACGTCCACCGTGAGGCGCTCGACCGGCTCGTGGGTCTTGCCGTTGACCTGCTTGGTGACGACCTGCGGCTTGCCGACGGTCAGCTCGAAGCCCTCGCGGCGCATGGTCTCGATCAGGATGGCCAGCGCCAGCTCACCGCGGCCCTGCACCTCCCAGGCGTCCGGGCGCTCGGTCTCCAGGACGCGCAGCGAGACGTTACCGATCAGCTCGCGGTCCAGGCGGTCCTTCACCTGGCGGGCGGTGACCTTGCGGTCCACCTTGCCGCTGGACTTCGCGTCCGCGCCCTTGCCGCTGCCGCCACGGCCGACCAGCGGCGAGGTGTTGGTGCCGATGGTCATCGAGATGGCCGGCTCGTCCACCGTGATCAGCGGCAGCGCGATCGGGTTCTCCGGGTCGGCGAGGGTCTCGCCGATCATGATCTCGGAGATGCCGGCGACGGCGCAGATGTCACCCGGGCCCGCCACCTCGGCCGGCTTGCGGGTGAGCGCCTCGGTCATCAGCAGCTCCGAGATGCGGACGCTGGAGATGGTGCCGTCGCGCTTGATCCAGGCCACGGTCTGGCCCTTGCGCAGCTCGCCCTGCTCGACGCGCAGCAGCGCGATGCGGCCGAGGAAGTTGTCGGCGTCGAGGTTGGTGACGTGGGCCTGGAGCGGCGCGTCGGCCTCGTACGTCGGGGCCGGGACGTGCTCCAGCAGGGTGGAGAAGAACGGCTCCAGGCTGGTGCTGTCGGCCGGGACGGTGCCGTTCTCCGGCTTGGTCAGCGAGGCGACGCCGTCACGGGCACAGGCGTAGACGATCGGGAACTCGATCTGGTCCTCGTCCGCGTCCAGGTCCAGGAACAGGTCGTAGGTCTCGTTGATGACCTCGTCGATCCGGGAGTCCGGGCGGTCCGTCTTGTTGATGCAGAGGATGACGGGCAGCCGGGCGGTGAGCGCCTTGCGGAGCACGAAGCGCGTCTGCGGCAGCGGGCCCTCGGAGGCGTCGACCAGCAGGACGACGGCGTCCACCATCGACAGACCGCGCTCGACCTCGCCACCGAAGTCGGCGTGGCCCGGGGTGTCGATGATGTTGATGGTGATCGGCGCGCCACCATCCTTCGGGTGGTACTTGACGGCGGTGTTCTTCGCGAGAATGGTGATGCCCTTCTCGCGCTCCAGGTCGTTCGAGTCCATCATCCGGTCGTCGAGGTGCTGGTGGGCGGCGAAGGCGCCGGCCTGCTTCAGCATGGCATCGACCAGAGTGGTCTTGCCGTGGTCGACGTGGGCGACGATAGCGACGTTGCGGATGTCGTTGCGCGTGGGCATGCCTAGCTGATTCTCCTGGAATCGTGGGTTGCGGCGCCCGGCCGCGAGACGCCGACCAGCGATCCCTCTGGATCGCCGCCGCCCGTTCCGCCTGCTACTACCGGTCCACCCGCCGTGGCAACGGACATGCCTCGGCTTCCTCCTATCGTACGGGGAAGCGCCCAGGTGAGCAGAAACGGGCAGGTCGGGCGGGATCAAGATCACAGACAGGTCACCCGTTCGTCACCCGGTGTTCGCTCTCCGACCGGCTCCGACGGGCCCGGGGAACGGGCTCAGCCGCTCCACCCCACGTCCTGGAAGCGCGGCCAGCCGTACCCCCAGACCCCGGCGCCCGCGACGCCCGCCCGGACGCCGACCAGCTCGGGCCGCTGGTAGAGCGGCACCGAGTGGCCGAGCTGCCAGATCCGCACGTCCGCCTCCTGGAGCAGGCCGAGCCGGGCGGCCGGGTCGAGCTCGGCGGTGGCGCGGTCGAAGAGCCGGTCGATCTCCTCGGTTCCGCTGCGGGCGTAGTTGCTGCCAGGGTCGAGGGTGCCGTCGGCGTCGGGCCGTGGCTTGGCGTAGACGGGCCGCTGCTCGCTCGCCGGGCTGGTGCCGGCGGGCCAGGAGAACAGGGCGAGGTCGTACTCCCCGGCGGCCAGTTGGTCCTGGACGAAGGTGTCGGCGGACGCCGTCACGGCCTTCACCTCGACACCGGACTCGCCGAGGTCGGCGGTGAGCGCGTCGGCGGTCCGCTTGGCGGTCGCGGAGCCGGCCGGGACGAGCAGGGTGAGGGTGAGCTCCTTGTCGTCCTTGGTGCGGGTGCCGCCGGTGTCGGGCCGCTTCCAGCCCGCCTCGTCGAACAGCCGGGCTGCGTCGGCCGGGCCGGCGGCCGCACTGTTGTCGCGGTAGCCGTCCTGGTCGCCGGCGAGCAGGTGGCTGCCCAGCGGGGCGCCGGGCAGGCCGAGCGGGGTGAGCGCGGCGTCGGCGATCCGCCGCCGGTCGACGGCGCGGGTCAGGGCGAGCCGCAGGGCCGGGTCGGCGAGCGGGCCGTGGGCGGAGTTGAGGGTGAGCTGGGTGAGCGAGGCGCCGACGGCCCGGTGCACGATGACGCCGTGCAGTCCCTCGGCCCGCCGCAGGGCCAGCGCCGCGGCCTCGGGTGCGGCGCCCGGGGGCGCCGCCTCGGCGGTCGGCGTACCGGAGGCGGCCGGGGTGTCGGTCGGCGTGGCGGAGGCGGTGGGCGTTGCGGAGGCGGTGGGCGTTGCGGAGGCGGCCGGAGCGGGCGCGGGCACCGCCTGGTCCACCGCCGCGGTGAGCGGGGCGATGTCCAGCCGGTTCTGGTCGAGCGCGTCCAGCCGGCCCTCCGGCGGCGTGGCGATGAACTCGATCCGGTCGGTCTTCGGCTGGTCCCCCCACCACCGCGGGTTGCGGGCGAGGACGACCTGCCCGCCCGCGGCGTCGTACCCGGAGACGGTGTACGGCCCGGCGCTCAGGTGCTCTCCGCCGGCCAGCGCCCGGTTGAACGCGGCCGGGGTGGCCGTCTCGGCCGCCGGGTAGAGCGGGCCGAACAGCGAGCGCCATTCGGCGTACGGGCGCCGGAAGGTCACCCGGACTTCGTGCGGGTCGGCGCCCTGGGCGATCGCCTCGATGGCGTCGTACCCGGCCGGGCGGCCGCCCTGGTAGGCCGGGTCGAGGCCGGAGAGGGCGGCCCGCTGGGCGGTCAGGTCGGCGGCCGTGAGCGGGGTGCCGTCGCTCCAGACCGCGCGCGGGTTGAGCCGGTAGGTGACGACCTGCGGCTGCTTCCCGGGCGGGGTGGACTCGGCGCCGACCAGGTAGTCCGGGTCGGGGACGAGCCGGCCGTGCCCGTCGGGCCGGAACAGCGAGGGGTAGAGGGCGTGCGCGAGCAGTGCCGAGTCGGCGGTCGCCTCGCCCTGGTAGACGTTGAGCGTGGCCGGGACGCCGTCCACGGCCCAGCGCAGCCTGCCGCCGCCCCGGACGGCGGTGCGGTCGGCGGTCCGGACGTCCCCGGTGCCGGAGGTGGGGTCGGCCGAGGCCGGCGCGGGGTCGGGGGTACGGGCCGGATCCGGGCCGTACGAGCAGCCGCCGAGGCCGGCGGCGAGCAGCAGCGCGACGGCTGCGGTGGTGAGCTGGCGGACGCGCATGGCGGCCATGGAACGCCGTCCGGGCGCCCGGGCCCGGGCCGACACGGCGGACCGCCCGCCGACTGCACCCGGACGGCCGAACCGCCGAGGGCCTCCAGCCGCCCTAGATCCCCAGCTCGAACCAGACGATCTTGCCCTTGGGCGTCCGCCGGCTGCCCCAGCGCTCGGCCAGCAGGCTGACCAGTTGCAGGCCGCGCCCGCCCTCGTCGGTCTCCTGGGCGCGCCGCTGCCGGGGCTGGGCGTAGCCGTCGTCCCAGACCTCGCAGACCAGGCCGCGGTCGCGCAGCAGCCGCAGCCGGATCTCGCCCCGGCCGTGCTTGAGCGCGTTGGTGACCAGTTCGCTGACCAGCAGCTCGGTGGTGTCCACGAGCTCCTCCAGGCCGCGGGTCAGCAGCCAGCTGCAGGCCAGCTCGCGGGCCTTGGCGACGGAGGTGGGCTCGGGCGGCAGGAACCAGTTGCCGACGGCGTCCTCGGGGAAGGCGTGCACCTTGGCCATCAGCAGGGCGATGTCGTCCTCGCCGTGGTGCGGGTTGAGCTCGCCGAGGACGTGCTCGCAGAGTTCTTCGAGGCCCTTGCCCTTGGCCGACAGCGCGGTGCGGAAGCCGCGCAGGCCCTCGTCCAGCTGGTGCTTGCGGCTCTCCACCAGGCCGTCGGTGTAGAGGCCGAGGATGGCCCCGTCCGGGAGGGTCAGCTCGACCTCCTCGAAGGGCTCGCCGCCGACGCCGAGCGGCAGGCCGGGCGGGACGTCGAGCATCCGGGCGGGTTCGCCGGGGCTGAGCAGGACGGGCGGCAGGTGGCCGGCGTTGGCGATCCAGCAGCGCCGGGTGACGGCGTCGTAGACCGCGTAGACGCAGGTGGCCAGGTAGACCTCGCGGGCCTCCTCGTCGGCGGCGGAGGTGAGCCGGCCGTACGGAGTGGGCGGGCCTGCCGCCACGGTGTCGCCGCCGAGGCCGCGGGCGATCTCGTCGAGGGCGGTGAGCACCTCGCCGGGCTCCAGGTCGAGCATGGCGAGGGTGCGGACGGCGGTGCGCAGCTGGCCCATGGCGACGGCGGCGCGCAGGCCGCGCCCCATCACGTCGCCGATGACCAGGGCGGTGCGGTTGCCGGGCAGCGGGATGACGTCGAACCAGTCGCCGCCGACCTCGGTGTTGTTGTTGCTGGGCAGGTAGCGGCAGGCGATCTCCAGGCCGCTGGCGGCCGGGTTGCCCGGGGGCAGCAGGCTGCGCTGGAGGATCAGGGCGCGCTCGTGCTCGCGGCGGTAGAGCCGGGCGTTGTCGATGCAGACGGCGGCGCGGGCGACGAGTTCCTCGGCGATGGCGACGTCGCGGGCGTCGAAGGGCTCGCTGCCGATCGCGCGGGAGAGCTGGACGAGGCCGAGCACCTGGTCGCGGGCGACCAGCGGGACGATCAGGGTGGAGCGCAGCAGCGGGTCGGGCCCGGGCTCGGGGACGACGCTGCGGCCGGTGCGCAGCGCCCGGGCGTGCGGGGAGCGTCGCGGGTAACAGAGGGTGCCGCCGGCCTCGGCGATGGGCAGGCCGGTGACCGAGCCGAGCACCGAGGAGGCGCCGCCGATGACGCTGGAGACGGCGACCCGGCGCAGTTCGCCGCTGCCGTCGGTGAGCACGGTGTCGCCGAGCCGGCCGGCGCTGGGCACGGTCTCGCCGGAGAGCAGCGCGGTGTACAGGTCGACGGTGGCGAGGTCGCAGAACGGCGGGACGACGACGTCGAGCAGTTCCTTCGCGGTGGTCTCCAGGTCGAGGGTGGAGCCGATGTGCGCGCTGGCCTCGTTGAGCAGGGCGAGGTTGCGGCGGACGCCGTCGGCCTCGCGCTCGGCGACGTGCCGGCTGGTGACGTCGGAGACCTGCCCGGCGAGGCCGATCGGCTGTCCGGCCGCGCCGTTGAGGCGGTACAGCGAGACGGCCCAGAGCCGGTTGCCCTCGCGGGTGGGGACGGCGCCGTGGAAGCGCAGGTCGAAGACGGGCTCGCCGGTGGCGAGGACCTTGCGCAGGGCGGCGGTGAGGCGGTCGGCCTCGGACGGCGGGAAGAGGTCGTGCGGGGTGAGGCCTTCGAGGTCGGTGGGGGCCAGGCCCATGCCGGAGGCGAAGGCGTCGTTGACCCGCTGGAGGCGCAGCCGGTCGTCGAAGAGGATGAAGCCGGTGGGCGTCTGCCCGAAGACGGCCTCGGAGGCGGCGAGGTCGGTCTCGACCCGGCGCAGTCGGCCGAGGTCGACGGCCAGGCAGGTGGCGCCGGCGGTGGGCAGGGCGCTGTCGGGCATCAGGTAGAGCTCGGCGAGGCCCTCGCCGCCGGCGGCGTCCCGGTAGGGGGCGGTGCCGACCCACTCCTCGCCGGCCAGGGCGCGTTCCAGCCGCGCGCGGCCGCGCTGCCAGAGTTCGCGGGGGACGAAGGTGGTGATCGGGTCGGCGCCGACGGCGTCGGGGGCGGGGACGCCGAAGAACTCGGCGGCGCGCTCGCTCCACTGGCTGATCCGGCCGTCGGGGCCGATGGTGAAGGTGGCGACCCGGATGTAGTCGTAGATCGACCCGGGGCCGCCCGCGCCCCACGGGTGGTCCGCGGCCCCGGGGTGGTGACCGAGGCCCACGGGGCCGGCGCCGGGCGGGTCCGCCGGTACGGGCAGGTGCGGTGAACCGGCCTGCCCGGGCACGACAGCATGACCGCTGCTGCTCGGCGCGTTCCGCGCCGGGGTGCTGTTCAACGGACCGACCCCTCCAACCCGCGACCGTCCGGATGTCGAGAAGACCGAGTATTCATCATCGAGGGGTACGTTCACACGCCCTCAACATCACAACATCAGATCGGGCGAAGGTTTTTGTCCTACCGCCCGCGCAACCACAATGCCACGTCCGCGCCCCCTTCCGGGCTGCGCGCTCCCCCCGGCCACCTGCTGGCATATGCGGTTCCGTCCTCCTCGCCCCCGCTCGGGCTCACGCCCCCGACCCGCTGCGCTCCCTATGACTCGTCGGGCTCATTACCCGGCAGCGTCTGCTCGAACCAGACCACCTTGCCGATGCCCTCGGCCCGGGCACCCCAGCGCAGTGCCAGGCGGCGGACCAGTTCCAGGCCCCGGCCGCCCTCGTCGGCCTCGGCCGCGTGCCGCTCCCGGGGCGGGTCGGGCAGCGGGTCGGAGATCTCGACCAGCAGCGTCTCGCCGAGCGTCAGCCGCACGCCGATGGGGGCGCTGGCGTACCGGACGGCGTTCGTGACCAGCTCGCTGACCAGCAGCTCCGTGGTGTCGGTGAGCTCCTCGACGCCCCACTCGGCGAGCGCGGAGCGGACCAGCCGGCGGGCCCGGGAGACGGCGGTGGGCTCGGCGGGCAGGGTCCAGCCGACCGTCGGGGTGCCGGCCTGGCCGTGGCCGAGCCGGGCCAGCAGCAGCGCGACGTCGTCCGGCTCGCGGCCCTGCTCCATGGTGCCGAGCACGGCCTCGCAGGCGGCCTGGATGGAGGCGTGCGGCTCCTGGAGCACGGTGACCAGCCGGCCGAGGCCGACGTCGAGGTCCTTGTCCCGGGACTCGACCAGGCCGTCGGTGCAGAGGGCGAGCAGGCTGCCCTCGGGGATCTTCAGTTCGACGGATTCGAACGGGACGCCGCCGACGCCGAGCGGGGCGCCGGAGGGGAGGTCGAGGATCCGGCCCGCGCCGCCGCGCAGCGGGCCGCCGGTCCGGGTCGGCTCCCCGCCCTCCTCGCCCGGCACCACCAGGACGGGCGGGATGTGCCCGGCCTTGGCGACGGTCAGTCTGGCCGTCCCCGGGTCGAACACCGCGTAGACGCAGGTGGCGAGCAGCGCCTCGTCCGGGCCCTGGGCCAGGTCGTCGGCCAGTTCGTGGACGTGCCGCAGCAGGACGTCCGGCGGCAGGTCGAGGGCGGCCAGCACCCGGACGGCGGTGCGCAGCCGGCCCATGGTGGCGGCGGCCCGCAGTCCGTGGCCCATCACGTCGCCGACCACCAGCGCGGTGCGGTCGCCGGGCAGCGGGATGACGTCGAACCAGTCGCCGCCGACCTCGGCGCCGCTGCTGCCGGGCACGTACCGGTAGGCGACCTCGACGCCGGTGGGCTGCGGGACCTGCTGCGGGAGCAGGGTGCGCTGGAGGGTGAGCGCGGCGGTGCGCTCGCGGGCGTACAGCCGGGCGTTGTCCAGCGAGCTGCCGGCCCGGTCCGCCAGCTCGACGGTGAAGGCCAGGTCGTCCCGGTCGAAGCCCTCCCGGTAGCCGCCCCGGCTGACCAGCAGCAGGCCGATCACGATGCCGCGGGCGCGCAGCGGGACGACCAGCATGGAGTGCACGCCCAGGTCGTGGGCGGCCTGCGTCTTCGGGTCGCCGGGGTACGTCACGTCGTCGAGCTGGTCCGCGCCGGAGAGCAGTTCGGGGACGCCGGTGCGCAACACCCGGCCGCAGGCGGAGTCCTCGGCGAAGGTGATCCGGGCGCCGCGGCGGAGCATCACCTCGACCTCGGGGCCGTCCTGGACGGAGGCGGTGCCGAGCTGGAGCAGCGAGGTGCGGCGGTCGTGGCCGTGCCGGGGCAGGTCGTCGCCGTGCGCGACGGCCTGCAGCAGGATCACCGCGGAGTGGTCGGTGAGCCGGGGGACGACGGAGCTGGCGAGCTCCTGGGCGATCCGGGCGGCGTCGAGCAGGTCGCCGACCCGGGAGCCGAACTCGTTGAGCAGCGAGAGCCGGCGCCGGGCGTGCTCGACCTTGGCGACGGCGCGGTAGCGCTCGGTCACGTCCATCACGGTGCCGGAGATGCCGAGCACCCGGCCGGAGCGGTCGGTCATCCGGCTGTAGGAGATCGAGCGGTAGCCGGAGCGGGCGGTGACCGGGGAGGCCAGGGTGACGTCGATGACCGGCTCGCCGGTGGCCAGCACCTGGCGCTGGATCGCGGTGACCTCGTCGGCGGCCCGCTCGGGCAGGGTCTCGCCGGTGGTCCGGCCGACGTGGTCCTCCAGGGCGACGCCGTTCATCTCGGCCAGGGTCTGGTTGACGGCGGTGTAGCGCAGCTCGGTGTCCATGATCGCGATGCCCAGCGGGGACTGCTCGAACAGCGCGTCACGGACGGCGAGGTCGCGCTCGACGGCCCGGACGGCGGCCGCCTCGGCCATGTTGACCTGGAGGAACGGGGTGCCGTCGCCGTCCACCAGGAGGGAGATCCGGGCGTCCACCGCGATCGGCACGCCGTCCCGGTCGCGCAGTTCGGCGTTGCCGGCCCAGCGGCCGTGGCGCAGGGTGTCCTGGATCGCGGCCCGGATCCGGCCGACCTGCTCCTCGTCGGGGATCAGCTCGTCGATCCGGCGGCCGACCAGCAGCTCGTTCGGCCAGCCGAGCAGTTCCTCGGCGGCCGGGCTCCAGAGCACCACCCGGCCCGCGGTGTCCAGGATCGCGATGGCGACCTTCAGCATGTCGAGCAGGCTGCCCTCGCCCGGCACGCCGGGGCCGTACGGGGCGTCGGACGGCCCGCCGGGGAACGGTCGGGCGGGCCGGCTGCGCAGGCCGGGCCGGGGGCCCGGGTCGGAGACGGGGACGGCCAGGGCCGGCGCCGGCTGGTCGGGCCGCGGGACGTCGGGCCGTGGGACGTCAGGGGCATCGGCGGCGTCCCGCCGACGGCGGCCGGCCGGCGGCTGCGGGGCTGCGGGCTGGGCACCCCGGCGCAGCCGGGCGCGGGCGGCTGCGCTCCCCGCGGCGCCTGTCCGCCGTGCTCCTCCGCCGCCGTTCCCGGTACTCGACACCGACGGGGCCTCCGGCTCTGGTCGGGATCGGCGTCGCCGGCTGGGGCGGCTCACCGATGGTGACGAATAGTGCCGAAAAGTGACATACCCAGCAGAACCCAGGCTATCCCGGCCGCCGGGTCGTCTTGTCTGATTGACCTACCCCGTACCCTGCGCGTCGCACACCGGCTCAGGCCGCCCTATGCATGGAGCAACCGGGCGACGTGCGGCAGGACGTCGCGGTCGTGCTCGATCCAGTCGACGCTGTCCAGCTCGGCCGGGCCGAGCCAGCGCAGCTCGTCGTGGTCCTCCAGGGGACGGGGGTCGCCGGCCAGCAGCTCGGCCGCCCAGAAGCGCAGCTCCAGACCCGGCCGGACGCTCCACGCGCCCGGCAGCCGTTCCAGCGCCCGCGCCCGGACACCCAGTTCCTCCAGCAGCTCCCGCTCCAGCGCCTGCGCCTCGGTCTCGCCGGGTTCGGCCTTCCCGCCCGGGAACTCCCAGCGCCCCGCCACCGCCGCGGGCGCGCTGCGCCGGGCGGCGAGCACCCGGCCCCGGTGGATGAGGGCGCCGCCGACGACGATCCGGGGCTCGACGGGGTTCTCGCTGGCCTTGTCCATGGGCCCGACCTTAGGTCCTGTCCGCCCCCGCGCCGTCCGCAGCCTCGGGCACGGCCTCGACCCAGTACAGCTGCTTGTGGCCGCGGGCCTCGAACTCGGCCGCCAGCCGCTCCGCCGCGAGGCGGTCGAGCCCGCCCGCGACCAGGAAGCGGTTGCCGTTGTCGTCCTGCCGCATCACCCGAAAGGCGCTCATGGCGGGGAGCGTATCCCCGGCCTGCGTGGGGGTCGGGCCGGGGATCCGCCCCCACGACGCTACGGACGGCTCGCTACCGGCAGGTACGGGCGCGGTTAACGGCGGGTAACCCGGCCACGCCCGGCGGCTCAGAACCGTCGGCGGCTCAGACCCCTCGGCGGCTCAGACCTGGAGGTCGGGCACCTGCTCGCCGGTGGACAGGCCGAGCCCGCGCCGGATCTCGATGCTGAGCGGCACCGACTTGGTCACCAGCGCCCGGGCCCGTCGGACGTCGCCCTCCAGGTCGTCGCCGGAGGCCGCCGCGCCCCAGGCGGTCGCGGCCGCCTCCTGGGCCGCGGCCAGCTTGCGGACCGCCGGCTTGACCTCGGCCGGCCACGCCGCCGACGCCTTGTTCAGCGCCGTGGCCTCCGCGTGGGAGGCGGTGGACATCCGCCGGGCCCACGTCCGGTACTCGGACGACGCGTCCGCGAAGCCCTTGCTCGGCTGCTCCGCGTAGGCGTCGTTGAAGCCCCGGACGGCCTCCAGGTAGGCCAGCTGGGCAGGGTTCAGGCTGCCCCGGTCGGTGCGGACCGTCCCCAGGTGCTCGCCGTCGCGGTCCTCGAACGCGCAGGTGACGTAGCGGTCGCCGGACCTCCAGTTGCCCCGGGTCGGGTAGAGGTAGACGTCGTCCATGCCGTCCGGGATCGCCCACTGGTCGAGGGCGTAGTCGTCGAGCACCGTGCGGCACAGGTCGACGGCCCGCAGGCGGACCGTCGCCTCGCCCGGGTAGGACGGGCCGTCGCTCGCCGGGATCCGGGCGGTGCCGGCCACCTCGCCGTGGTGCGGGGCCGAGCACGGCACCCGGCGGACCCAGTAGAGCGTCTCGTCGCCGCCCTCGGGGTCGGCCCGGCTGCCGTTCTCGGGGGTGTTGTAGCAGTCCCCGGACTTCAGCGCGGCCCACGGGACGGATCCGGCCGGGGCCTTCGTGGACTGGTCGAACCTGCCGCCCCCGGGGAACTCGAAGGTCGAACCGGCCACGGCGAGCGACAGCAGCACCGTGCCGACCACGCCGAGCACCAGGCCGGTCACCGCCATGCCGAAGCCTCGCTCCTTGCGGCGGTTGATCTGGACCAGCGCGATGATGCCGAACACCAGGGCCACCGGCGCCACCACGACCAGGCCGGTCACCAGGGCGGCGACCGCGAAACCGTTGGTGACGGGGGCGGGCCGGGGGTAGGGGAAGCCGGGCTGGAGGCCGGACTGCGCGGCGGGCGGCACCGATGCCCAGCCGCCGGCGGGCAGCGGCGGGGGCGGTGGCTGCGGCGGGGCCTGCGACCGGGACTGCGACGGCAGGGGCGCGGCCCACGGGTTGGCGGGCGCGGTCGGCGCGGTCGGCACGGGCGGGGCGGCGGGCGCGGGCGGCTCGGGCTGCGCCTGCTGCTCCGCCTGCTCCGACTGCCCCGTCCGCTCGGCCTGCTTCGCCGTCGCGGCCTCGTGGGCCGGTATGCGGGGATCGGCCGCGGGCGGCTCGGACGCAGGCTTGGACACGTGGACTCCCCCGGCCCGCCGGTACGGGCATCGACTCGGCAGCTCGACTCGTCGGCTCGCCCCCTCCAGCAGCGGGCCGGACGGGCCCGAACGGCCCCGGTACGAGCGGACGCGCGACTTTACCCGATCTTTCCGAACGCCCGCGCGACCGTTTCCCCACCCCGCCGCCCGGCCCCGCCCTCGACCCGTCGCCGGCCCCGACCCTGCCCCCGGTCAGCCGCGCGCCAGGATCTCGCCGTGCAGCATGGAGAACCAGCCGTCCCCGGCGGCACTCCACTCCTGCCAGCCGGCCGCGATCCGCGCCAGTTCGGCCCGGTCCGCGAAGCCCCGCTCCACCGCCGTCCGGCCGATGGCGGAGCCGGTCACCCGGTCCGCCCACATCCCGCCCCACCAGGCACGCTGCTCGGGCGTCGCGTACGTCCAGGTGGTGGCGGTCGCGGCGATGTCGGTGAAGCCCGCCGCCCGCGCCCAGGACAGCAGCCGCCGCCCGGCGTCCGGCTCGCCGCCGTTGGCGCGGGCGATCCGCTCGTACAGTTCCAGCCAGCGGTCCAGCGCGGGCGCCTCGGGGAACCAGGTCATCGACGCGTAGTCGACGTCCCGGGCCGCGACCACACCGCCCGGCGCCGCGACCCGGCGCATCTCGCGCAGCGCGGCCACCGGGTCGGCCACGTGCTGCAACACCTGATGGGCGTGCACCACGTCGAACTCACCTTCCCGGTACGGCAGTTCGTGGACATCGGCGATCTCGAACACGACATTGGACAGGCCCCGGCCGGCCACGTACGCGGCGGCCTGCTCCAGCACCTCGGCGGAGGTGTCCACGGCCACCACGCGACCGCCCGGGCCGACCAGCTCGGCCAGGTCGGCGGTGATCGTGCCGGGCCCGCAACCGATGTCCAGCAGCGCCTGCCCGGGGCGCAGTTCGGGCAGCAGGTAGGCGGCCGAGTCGGCGGCCGTCCGGGAGCGGTGCGAGCGCAGCACGGCCTCCTGGTAGCCGTGGGTGTAGACGGTGGCGGGCTGCTGTCCGGTCATGGTGTCCCCCTGGGGCGTGGTCGGTTTCCGCGACGCCTTCGACGCTAGCGGACGTTCCGGATGCCGAGAAGATTCGTCTCACCTGTCGATCACCCGGCGACTGCACCACCCCCGGCGGCCGTACCGTGGGGGCGCACCCGAGAGAACGGTCCCCCCGCCCATGCCCGGCCAGCGCCCCTTCGTCCTGCTGAGCGCCGCGATGTCCCTCGACGGCCACCTCGACGACGCCTCCCCCGACCGCCTGCTGCTCTCCAACCGGGCCGACTTCGACCGGGTCGACGCCGAGCGCGCGGCCGCCGACGCCGTCCTGGTCGGCGGCAACACGCTGCGGGCCGACAATCCGCGCCTGCTGGTCAACGACCCCGCACGCCGGGCCGCCCGGCTCGCGGACGGCCGCGCCGAGTACCCGCTGAAGGTGACGCTCAGCGCGAGCGGCGCGCTCGACGCCGGCCTGCGCTTCTGGCACACCGGCGGCGCCCGGCTCGCCTACACCACGGACGCCGGCGCGACCGTGCTGCGGCCCCGCCTGGACGGGCTGGCCGAGGTGGTCGCGCTCGGCGGCGCGGTGGACCTCGGCGCGGTTCTGGACGACCTGGGCGCGCGCGGGGTGCGCCGCCTGATGGTCGAGGGCGGCGGCGGCGTGCACACCCAGTTCCTGGCCCAGGGCCTGGCGGACGAGCTCCAGCTGGCGGTCGCCCCGCTGCTGGTCGGCCAGGCCGAGGCGCCGAGGTTCGTCCGCCCGGCCGCTTTCCCGGGTGGCCCGGCCCGGCGGATGCGCCTGCTGGAGGCACGTACGGTGGACGACGTCGTCCTGCTCAGGTACGCCCCGAAGGAGCCCGCCCCGTGACCGGAGCCCGTCCCGCGACCACCGACCTCGACCACCTGCGCCGGGCCGTCGAACTCTCCCGCCGCTGCCCGCCGTCCGCGACGGCCTTCTCGGTCGGCGCGGTGATCGTCGGCGCCGACGGCGAGGTCCTGGCGGAGGGCCACAGCCGGGAGGGCGACGCGCACGACCACGCCGAGGAGGCGGCCCTCGGCAAGCTCCCGGCCGGCGACCCGCGGCTGCGCGGGGCGACCGTCTACAGCTCGCTCGAACCGTGCGGACAGCGCGCCTCGCGGCCGGCACCGTGCGCCCGACTGCTGATCGCGGCGGGCGTGCCGCGGGTGGTGGTGGCCTGGCGCGAACCGGACCTGTTCGTCACCGACTGCCAGGGCACGGCCCTGCTGGCGGCGGCCGGGGTCGAGGTGGTGGAGCTGCCGGAGCTCGCCGAGGCGGCCCGCGCGGTCAACGCCCACCTGCTCGGCTGATCTTTTGTATCATCGGGGAACAAAGCTCGTCCTTCCTTGCCCGAGGAGCAGCCCCATGCCCACCGCACCCCTCCAGCTGACCGCTCGCGCCCTCCTCCTGGACATGGACGGCACCCTGGTCAACTCCGACGCCGTGGTCGAGCGCTGCTGGCACCGCTGGGCCGAGCAGCACGGCCTCGACCCCGTCGCCGTACTGGCCGTCGCCCACGGCCGCCAGGGCCACGCGACGATGGCCGAACTGCTGCCCGACCGCCCGGTGGAACTCAACCTCGCCGACAACCGGCGGATGCTCGCCGCCGAGCGCGCCGACACCGACGGCGTCGTCCCGATCCCCGGCGCCGCCGCCTTCCTCGCCGCCCTGAACGGCCTGCCGCACGCCCTGGTCACCTCCGCCGACGAACCGCTCGCCCGCGTCCGGATGGGCGCCGCCGGCCTGCCGATGCCGCCCGTCCTGGTCACCGCCGAGTCCGTCGGCGCCAGCAAGCCCGACCCGGAGGGCTTCCTCAAGGGCGCCGCCGCCCTCGGCTTCGCCCCCGCCGACTGCCTCGCCTTCGAGGACTCCGACGCCGGCATCACGGCCGCCCGCGCCGCCGGCATCCGCGTCATCGGCATCGGCCCCCGCGCCACCGCCCACCGACCCGACGCCCACGCCGCCACCCTCGACAACATCACCGTGACCACCACACCGGACGGCGTCATCACCGTCAGCATCCACCCCTGACCGAGCCGACCGCCCGCCCCGCAAGACCGCTCGATACATTGTGTACACATGGAACACTCGGTACTCTTGAGCGCATGACGCAGCCCTTGCCCATAGAGTCCATCCGCGACGTACGCGCGCACCTGGCCGAGGTCGTGGAGCGCGCCGACCGGGACGACGTACCCACGGTGATCACGCGCCGAGGCAAAGAAGTCGCCGCCGTGGTGTCCATCGAGGTACTTCGGAAGTACCAGAAGTGGGAAGAGCGCGAGATCAACCGGATCATCGACGAGCGCATGGCGAATCCGGCAGTCGGTATCCCGATCGAGGACGTCATGAGGGAGACGCTGGCGCGCAATGAGTGAGTTCCGGACGGTCTTCCGACCCGAGGCCCAGGCCGAACTCCGGAAGATCCCTCGCGACATGGCGCTGCGCATCCTGGCCAAGCTGACCGAACTGGAGACCGATCCCCTCGGCTTCAACACCACTGCGCTCGTCTCCCAGCCCGAGCGTCGCCGCCTGCGCGTCGGCGACTACCGCGTCGTCTACACGATCGACAACGGGGAATTGGTGATCTGGGTCGTCCACGTGGGACATCGGTCCACCGTTTACGAGGCCTGACGACCACGGACCCGGCGTCGGAACATCCAGCACCCATCCAGCACGATGGCGCGGAAGGGGCCGGACTCGACAGAGCCCGGCCCCTTCCGACCTGCACATTCGACCAATCAGTCAACTCGTAGCAACCAGGCGGCTACACGTTGAAGCGGAACTCCACCACGTCGCCGTCCTGCATGATGTATTCCTTGCCCTCGATGCGGGCCTTGCCCTTGGAGCGGGCCTCGGCGATGGAGCCGGTCTCGACCAGGTCGGCGAAGGAGATCACCTCGGCCTTGATGAAGCCCTTCTGGAAGTCGGTGTGGATGACTCCGGCGGCCTCGGGGGCGGTGGCGCCCTTCTTGATGGTCCAGGCGCGGGTTTCCTTGGGGCCTGCGGTGAGGTAGGTCTGCAGACCGAGGGTGTCGAAGCCGACCCGGGCGAGGGTGGCGAGGCCGGGCTCCTCCTGGCCCATCGACTGGAGCAGCTCCAGGGCCTCGTCGTCGTCGAGCTCGATCAGCTCGGACTCGATCTTGGCGTTGAGGAAGATCGCCTCGGCCGGGGCGACCAGCTCGCGCTGGACGTTCTTGAAGTCCTCGTCGGCCAGCTCGGCCTCGTCCACGTTGAAGACGTAGAGGAAGGGCTTGGCGGTCAGCAGGTGGAGGTCGCGGATCGGGGTGGTGTCGAAGCCGGCCTCGAAGAGGGTCTTGCCGGTCTCCAGGACCGCCTGCGCGGCCTCGGCGGCGGCCAGCACGGGGGCGGTCTCCTTCTTCAGGCGCGCCTCCTTCTGGAGCCGCGGCAGGACCTTCTCGACGGTCTGGAGGTCGGCCAGGATCAGTTCGGTGTGGATGGTCTCGATGTCGTCCTTGGGCGACACCTTGCCGTCCACGTGCACCACGTCCGGGTCGGTGAAGGCGCGCACGACCTGGCAGATCGCGTCCGACTCGCGGATGTTGGCGAGGAACTTGTTGCCCAGTCCCTCGCCCTCGCTGGCGCCGCGCACGATGCCGGCGATGTCGACGAAGTCGACGGTGGCCGGGAGGATCCGCTGGGAGCCGAAGATCTCGGCGAGCTTGGCCAGCCGCGCGTCCGGGACGCCGACGACGCCGACGTTCGGCTCGATGGTGGCGAACGGGTAGTTGGCCGCCAGCACGTCGTTCTTGGTCAGGGCGTTGAACAGGGTCGACTTGCCGACGTTCGGCAGGCCGACGATTCCGATCGTGAGCGACATGAAGCGCAGTCCCGTGGGCTTGGAGGAGTTGGGTCGGCACCGTGCGGGCCGACCCCCAAGTCTACGGGCAGCGCCTCACGCCCCGGTCGCCGCCGGGAGGGGCTCCGGGAACTCCGGCCGGGTGCCGGGGTGGCTGGGCCGGACAGGTCAGGCCGCTGAACGACGATCACATCAGCACTCCGCCAGGAGACACGGGACAAGACCTGAACGGTCCATTACACAGTGTGGCGATGATCGGACCGTACGTTGGGCGGGTGGAGCAGAGCATCCGTACCCAGCCGCCAGGGCCCAGACGCCGACCGCCGAACGGCGCGGCCGGGGCCGCCGTCCCCGGGCCCGGCCGGGCTCCCGAGACCGCCGGAGCCCCCGCAGCCCCCGCCGCCGCCCCCGCCGCCCGGCTACGCCCGGTAGCCGGGCCGCCCGCCGCCGCCCGCCCGGCCACCCCCAGGCTGCGGTTGCGGCTGCCGCTGCCCGGACGCTCCGAGACCCCGCTGTACGGGCGGCGCCGGACCGGACGGCCGACCCGGCTGACCGCCATCGGCACGGGTGTGGCCGCCGTGCTGGCGACGCTCGCCGTCGCGGGCCTGGACCGGCTGCTGTTCGACGGCCTCGGCTGGCTGTTCGGCCTCGGCTACCTGGCCGTCTGCTTCCAGCTGGCCGTCCGGGTGCGCTACGTCGACCTGCTGGCCGCACCGATCAGCGGGCCGATCGCCTTCGCGCTGGCGCTGCTGCTGCTCGGGCCGGTCACCTCCTCGGGCGTCACCGCCCAGGTGGTGGCGCTGGCGACCGGGCTGGCGCTGCGGGCCGGCTGGCTGTTCTCCGGCACCGGGCTGGCCGCGCTGATCGTGCTCGCCCGGTTCGTGGCCCAGCGCCGGATCCAGCGCTCCCGCTGAGCGGCGCCTCGGGCGGGCGGCCTCAGCCCGCCGCCCGGGCCGCCGCCATGGCGGCGCCGACGATGCCCGCGTCGTTGCGCAGCTCGGCCGGCACCACCCGCGCCTCCCGCTCCCGCAGCAGCGGCAGGAACTTCTCGTGCTTGCGGCTCACCCCGCCGCCGATCACGACCAGTTGCGGCGAGAACAGCATCTCGACCAGGTCCAGGTACTCGTCGACCCGCCCGGCCCACTGCTCCCAGATCAGCCCGTGCCGTTCCTTGGCGGCCGAGGAGGCCCGGCGCTCGGCGTCCTTGCCGCGCAGTTCCAGGTGGCCCAGTTCGGTGTTGGGCACCAGCACGCCGTCGACGAAGAGCGCGCTGCCGATGCCGGTACCGAAGGTGAGCACCAGCGCCACGCCCGACTGGTCGCGCCCGGCGCCGTGCACGGTCTCGGCGAGCCCGGCCGCGTCGGCGTCGTTGAGCACGGTCGCGGGCAGGTCGAGCGCCTCGCGGAACAGGCCCGCGGCGTCCAGGCCGATCCAGCCCTTGTCCACGTTGGCGGCGGTTCTGGTCCGGCCACCGACCACCACGCCGGGGAAGGTGAGCCCGACCGGGCCCTGGTGGTCGAACTGGCGGACCACCTCGCAGACGGCGGCGACCACGGCCTCGGGGGCGGACGGCTGCGGGGTGAGCACCTTGTACCGCTCCTGGGCCAGCACGCCCCGGGCGAGGTCGACCGGGGCGCCCTTGATGCCCGAACCGCCGATGTCCACGCCGAATACCGCCGTCATCACGTCCACCCTCCGCCGGGGCCGCGGACCGCTTGTCCACAGCCTGTGCACAAAACTACGAGAGGGCACGGGCGGACGCACAGCAGAAAACCCGGCAACCCCGAGGGGGGTACCGGGCTCTGCGCGAAGGGCCTGGGAGCCGTCCGGGAGCGGTCCCAGGCTCGGCCCTACAGCTTGCCCGCCGCCTCGGCGCGCAGGTCGCGGCGCAGTTCCTTGGGCAGCGAGAAGATCAGGTGCTCCTCGGCGGTCTTGACCGTCTCGACCGTGTCGTAGCCGCGCGCGGCCAGCCACTCCAGCACGCCCTCGACCAGGATCTCCGGGACGGAGGCGCCGCTGGTCAGACCGACCGTGCCGACGCCCTCCAGCCAGACCTCCTGGACCTCCTCGGCGAAGTCCACCAGGTGGGCGGCCTTGGCGCCGTACTCCAGGCCGACCTCGACCAGGCGGACGGAGTTGGACGAGTTCTTGGAGCCGACCACGATCAGCAGGTCGGTCTCGGGGGCCATCTGCTTGACCGCGACCTGGCGGTTCTGGGTGGCGTAGCAGATGTCGTCGCTGGGCGGGCTGACCAGCGCCGGGAAGCGCTTCTTCAGCTCGCCGACGGTGGCCATGGTCTCGTCCACCGACAGGGTGGTCTGGGACAGCCAGACGACCCTGGACTCGTCCCGGACCCGCACGTTGGCGACGTCCTCGGCGCCGTCCACCAGGTGGATCCGGTCCGGGGCCTCGCCCATCGTCCCGACGACCTCCTCGTGGCCCTCGTGGCCCACCAGCAGGATGTCGAAGCCCTCGTCGGCGAAGCGCACGGCCTCCTTGTGCACCTTGGTGACCAGCGGGCAGGTGGCGTCGATGGTGGCCAGCCGGCCGGCCTTCGCCTCGTCGTGGACGGCCGGCGCGACGCCGTGCGCGGAGAAGACCACGATCGAGCCCTCGGGCACCTCCTCCGTCTCGTCGACGAAGATCGCGCCCTTCTTCTCCAGGGTCTGTACCACGTACTTGTTGTGGACGATCTGCTTGCGGACGTAGATGGGCGCCCCGTACTGCTCCAGGGCCTTCTCCACGGCGATCACGGCGCGGTCGACACCCGCGCAGTAGCCCCGGGGGGCGGCGAGCAGGACACGGCGCGGCGCGGTGTTGGACATGGCTCCATCGTACGGGCGGCGCCGAGCCGCGCCGACGGGAGGCGCTTTCCGGACAGACCCGGTCGTCGGTGCTCAAATGTGGTGTCTATGAGCTCTGCGAACGGGCAAACGGAACCGGGCGGCCTGCGCCGCAGCCTGAGCGTCCGCGACCTGATGGTCTACGGCCTGCTGTTCATCGCTCCGATGGCACCGGTCGGCGTGTTCGGCGTCCTGGACGCCAGGAGCCACGGCGCCGTCGCCACCGTCTACCTGGCCGCGACCGTCGCGATGGGCTTCACCGCCTTCTCGTACGCCCAGATGGTGCGCGCGGTGCCGCAGACCGGCTCGGTGTTCGCCTACGCGCGGGCCGGGCTGGGCGAGGGGCCCGGGTTCATCGCCGGCTGGATGGCGATGCTCGACTACCTGCTGATCCCGGCGGTCGCCTACCTGTTCTCCGGGATCGCGCTGAACTCGCTGGTGCCCGGGGTCTCCCGCTGGGTCTGGACGGCGCTCGCGGTGGTGCTGACCACCGCGCTCAACCTGATCGGCGTACGGACGGCGGCCGTGGTCGGCTTCGCGGTGCTCGCCCTGGAGATCGCGGTGCTGGCGGTGTTCGTCGCCGCGGCCGTGGTGGCCCTGGTCCAGGGCGGCGCCCGGCGCGGCTGGGACACCCCGTTCACCGCCGTCGGCGCCTTCTCGCTGACCGCGGTGATCTCGGCCGTGTCCGTCGCGGTGCTCTCCTACCTGGGCTTCGACGCGATCGCCACCTTCGTCGAGGAGGCGGTCGGCGCCTCGGCGGCGGTGGCCCGGGCCGTGCTCTGGTGCCTGGCACTGGCCGGGGTGCTGTTCGTCACCCAGACCTACCTGGCGGCACTGCTGGAGCCGCTGGGCCCGCAGCAGCTGGCGGCCGACCCGGCGGCGCAGGGCTCGGCCTTCTACGACACGGTGGAGAGCGGGGTCGGGCACTGGCTGCACGTCCTGGTGGCGGCCAGCAAGGCGATCGGCGCGGCCTTCGCGGCGCTGGCCGGGCAGGCGGCGGCCGGGCGGCTGGTCTACGCGATGGGCCGGGAGGGACGGCTGCCGCGCGTCCTCGGCACGGTCGACCCGGCCACCGCGGTGCCGCGCCGGGCGCTGCTGGCGGCCGCGGTGATCACGATGGCCGCGGCGGTCTGGGCGGCCAACCGGGACGACGGGCTGGACCAACTGACCTCGGTGGTCAACGTGGGCGCGCTGACCGCCTTCGCGCTGCTGCACGCCTCGGTGATCGGCTGGTACACGGTGCGGCACGGCTCCCGGGACCGGGTGCGGCACCTGCTCGTCCCGGCCCTGGGGATCGCGGTGATCGCCGCAGTGGTCTACGAGGCCTCGACGACCGCGCAGCTCGTCGGGCTGATCTGGCTGGCGGTCGGGCTGGTGGTGCTGGGCGTCCAGGGCTCCCCCGCTCCGGGCGGCCCTGTCGGCCGACGCCGCTAGGGGCGGTGTCGGCCGGCGCCGCTAGCCTCATACGCATGGCCAACACCAGCTCCCCCGAAGCCCCGATCCCGGTCGGCAAGGTCTCCGCGCTGATCGGCGGCTGGATCGACCGGCTCGGCGCGGTCTGGGTGGAGGGGCAGATCACCCAGCTCAGCCGCCGGCCGGGGGCGGGCGTGGTGTTCCTGACCCTGCGCGACCCGCAGGCGGACGTGTCGCTCACGGTGACCTGCTTCCGCTCGGTGTTCGACCAGGTCGCGGACGTGGTGCAGGAGGGCGCGCGGGTCGTCGTGCACGCCAAGCCGGAGTGGTACGCGGCGCGCGGGCAGCTGTCGCTGCGGGCCTCGGAGATCCGGCCGGTCGGGCTGGGCGAGCTGCTGGCCCGGCTGGAGCAGCTGAAGCGGCGGCTCGCCGGGGAGGGCCTGTTCGCGGCCGAGCGCAAGCGCCCGCTGCCGTTCCTGCCGCAGTGCGTCGGGCTGGTCACCGGGCGCGGCTCGGCGGCCGAGCGGGACGTGCTGGAGAACGCCCGGCGGCGCTGGCCGGCCGTCCGCTTCGAGGTGCGCAACGTCCCGGTGCAGGGGGTCAGCGCGGTGGAGCGGGTGAGCGCGGCCGTCCGGGAGCTGGACGAGCACCCCGAGGTGGACGTGATCATCGTGGCCCGCGGCGGCGGCAGCGTCGAGGACCTGCTGCCGTTCTCGGACGAGGGGCTGGTGCGGCTGGTCGCGGCCGCCCGTACGCCGGTGGTCAGCGCGATCGGCCACGAGCCGGACCAGCCGCTGCTGGACTTCGTCGCCGACCTGCGCGCCTCCACCCCGACCGATGCCGCCAAACGGGTGGTTCCGGACGTCGGCGAGGAGCTGGCCAAGGTCCGCCTGCTGCGGGACCGTGCCCGGCGGCACGTCCTCGGCCGGGTCGAGCGCGAGCAGCACGGGCTGGACGGCGTGCGCAGCCGCCCCGCGCTGGCCGCCCCGCACCGGATGCTGGACGGGCGCGGCCAGGAGGTCACCGCGCTGCTGGAGCGGGCCCGGCGCACCCTGCGGCACCGGCTGGACCACGCGCAGAGCGACCTCGGGCACACCCTCGCCCGGGTGGTCGCGCTGTCCCCGGCGGCCACCCTGGAGCGCGGCTACGCGGTGCTCCAGCGGACGGACGGCACGGTGGTGACCGACCCGGCGCAGGTCACGGCCGGCGAGGGGCTGCACGCCCGGGTCGCGGGCGGGGCCTTCGACGTCGCGGTGGACGACGGTCAGGGCTCGTAGGAGCGCCCGGCGTCGCGGTGGACGACGGCCTGGGCTCGTAGGAACGCCCGGCGCCACGGTGGACGACGGTCAGGCCTCGTGGGAGCGCTGCCGGGAGAGCGCGATGGAGTGCTCGCCGAAGCCGAGGCTGCGGTAGAGCGCCTCGCCGCCACTGCTGGCGTGCAGGTCGATCCGGCCGACCCGCTGGTCGTCGAACCAGTCCAGAAGCGCCTCGGTGCAGGCCCGGGCGTAGCCGCGCAGCCGGTGGCCGGGGTCGGTGCAGATGTTGAAGACGAAGCCGAACCGGCCGTTCGGGTTTCCCGGCGCGGGCAGCCGGTGCTCCAGCGTGCCGACCGCGCAGGCGGCGAGCCGGCCGGGCCGTCGCGGATCGTCCACCACGAAGGACGGCATGGTCAGTTCCCCGGCCGGGACGGCGAGGCGCTCGCGCAGCATCTGCTCGGCGGTGGCCTGCCAGGGCCCCGGCCCGGTCAGGCCGGCCATGCTGGGCATCGCCTCGAACATCAGGTCGCGCAGCCGGACGAGCTCGGGGGCGTCGGCCGGGGCGGCGGGTCGGACCGTGATCATGCGGCGGAGGGTAGCGCCGCCGGCCGGCCGGACGCATCCGATTTCGCCCCGCCGCCTCACCCGCTGCTTTCGCCTCGCTGCCTTCACCCCGCCGAGGCCGTTCCGGCTTTCGCCCCGCCGCGGCCGTTCCGTCGGCGCTGCGCCGACTCTGTCGGCTCCAGCCCCTACGCTGGCACGCATGGCAGAGCAGCAGGAGCAGCAGGACGCGGCGGCACCGACCCCGGACGACGCGCTGGGCTACGAGCACGCCCGGGACGCGCTGCTGGAGGTGGTCCGGCAGCTGGAGAACGGCGGGACGTCGCTGGAGGAGTCGCTGGCGCTGTGGGAGCGCGGCGAGCAGCTGGCGAAGGTGTGCCAGCGCTGGCTGGACGGCGCCCGGGCCCGGCTGGACGCGGCGCTGGCCGCCGAGGAGGACGGGGCCGCTGGCGGGGAGTGACGCGGCTCACAGCAGGCCGGGGAATCGTTGAATCTTCACCCATGTTGAGATGGTGTGACCGGCCACGGCCGGTCAATCCGACGAACCCCCCTCCCGCATGAGGTGCAGACAAGCATGACCACCGACGCCCTGGTACTCGACGCCGCCGCTCAGGACCTGCTGTTCCGCGAGGCCCGCACCGCGAACACCTTCACCGACGAGCCGGTGACCGAGGAGCAGGTCCAGGCCATCTACGAGCTGGTCAAGTACGGCCCGACCGCCTTCAACCAGCAGCCGCTGCGCGTCGTCCTGGTCCGCTCGACCGAGGGCCGCGAGCGCCTCGTCCAGCACCTGGCGGACGGCAACAAGGCCAAGACCAGCACCGCCCCGCTGGTCGCCATCCTCGCCGCGGACAACGAGTTCCACGAGGAGCTGCCGACCCAGTTCCCGCACTTCCCGCAGGCCAAGGACGTGTTCTTCTCCGAGCGCACCGTCCGTGAGCGCTCCGCCTCGCTGAACGGCGCGCTGCAGGCCGCCTACTTCATCATCGGCGTGCGCGCCGCCGGCCTGGCCGCCGGCCCGATGACCGGCTACGACGCCGAGGGCATCAACAAGGAGTTCTTCGGCGACGGCGAGCACTCGGTGCTGGCCGTGGTCAACATCGGCAAGCCGGGCGACGAGGCGTGGTTCCCGCGCTCGCCGCGCCTGGCGTACGACCAGGTCGTCACCACGGTCTGATCCGCCGCACGCGCGAGGGCCCGCACCGGTTCGTCCGGTGCGGGCCCTTTCCGTATGCGCACGGGGGCGTTCGGGGTCGTACGGGCGCGTCCGCGGGGCGTCCGCGGGGGCGTACGGAGCCGTTCCCCCGGGGGCGGCCCGGGGGGACGGGCTACTTGAGCGCCTGGGCCAGCTCGGCCAGTTCCTCGTAGGAGGCGGTGCCGGTGAGCACGGTGGTCGCGTCGCCGGTCTGCACGGTCAGGGCGCGGGACTTCTCGCCCTGCACCCGCTCCCAGGTGCGCCCGGCGACCTCGGAGGTGCCGTCCGGCTTGCCGCCCGCGATCTTGTCGGCCAGCAGCGCGTCGCGCGGGACGTCGCTCTGCTCGACCGCCGCGTACTGGCCGGACGGCGTGACGAAGCCCAGGTGCCAGGCGTTGCCCTTGCCCTTGCTGATCGCGGCCGGCTGGTAGCCGACCGAGGTGGCCCGCCACTGGTCGGACAGCCCGTCCGGGGAGAGCAGCGGGTACGGCGCGCCGCGCTTCGCGGAGGCCGCCGCCACCTTGTACTCGACCACGTGCACCGGGTCGCTGTTCGCGTCGTGCGGAAGGAACAGGTACCCGATCCAGACCACGGCGCCGACCGCCAGCATCGACAGGACCATGTCCCGTACGGTCTCCCGGCCCCTCATGCGTTTGCTCTCTCCAGCCACCCCCACATGGTGACTCATCCCTACGGCGGTACGGCCACCCGGGGTGCCCGCGTACGGGTGAAGCGGGACGAACCGACCAGGTCGGGCGCCGGGTGGCGACCCGCGCCACAGACAGTCATCCCATAGGCAGATACGATCGCAGGACCCTCACCACGGCGTTCGACCAGGCAGTAGTCGGGCGCTTACTGGCCGTCGCGTACAGAGAGGTAACGACGATGACCACGCAGTACCCGAACCACCTTCCCAGCGCCCTGGAGGTCGCGCCCGAGGCTCCGGACCGGAACCTCGCGCTCGAACTCGTCCGGGTCACCGAGGCGGCCGCGATGGCCGCCGGCCGGTGGGTCGGCCGTGGCGACAAGAACGGCGCGGACGGCGCCGCCGTCAAGGCGATGCGCACCCTCGTCTCGACCGTCTCGATGAACGGCGTGGTCGTCATCGGGGAGGGCGAGAAGGACGAAGCCCCGATGCTCTACAACGGCGAGCGGGTCGGCGACGGCACCGGCGCCGAGTGCGACGTCGCGGTCGACCCGGTCGACGGCACCACGCTCACCGCCAAGGGCATGAACAACGCCGTCGCCGTCCTGGCCGTCGCCGACCGCGGCACCATGTTCGACCCCAGCGCCGTGTTCTACATGGACAAGCTGGTGGCCGGCCCCGAGGCCGCCGAGTTCGTCGACATCACCGCCCCCGCGGCCGTCAACATCCGCCGGGTCGCCAAGGCCAAGGGCAGCGCCGTCGAGGACGTCACGGTCGTCGTCCTCGACCGCCCGCGCCACGACGGCCTGGTCCGGGAGATCCGCGAGGCGGGCGCCCGGATCAAGTTCATCTCCGACGGCGACGTGGCCGGCGCCATCATGGCCGCCCGCGAGGGCACCGGCGTCGACCTGCTGATGGGCATCGGCGGCACCCCCGAGGGCATCATCGCGGCCTGCGCCATGAAGTGCATGGGCGGCGTCATCCAGGGCCGGCTGTGGCCCAAGGACGACGCCGAGCGGCAGAAGGCCCTCGACGCCGGCCACGACCTGGACCGGGTGCTCACCACCGACGACCTGGTCAGCGGCGAGAACGTGTTCTTCGTCGCCACCGGCATCACCGACGGCGAGCTGCTGCGCGGCGTGCACTACCGCCAGGAGACCGCCACCACCAGCTCGCTGGTGATGCGTTCCAAGAGCGGCACGATCCGCGAGATCAACTCCGTCCACAAGCTGTCGAAGCTGCGGGCCTACAGCGCGATCGACTTCGACCGCGCCAACTGACACCGGGCAAGCGCACCCGCGGCCTCGGCGGAATCCCCCTCCGCCGAGGCCGCGGCGCGTCCGGCCCGGGGCACACCCGGAGCCCCGTCAGCCCGCTATCCTCCGCTGCCCCGCGACCACCCTGGTCGCCTCGCGCAGCTCCGACTCCCGGCGGCGGCGCCGGGCCAGCACCACCCGCCGCTCGGCGGCCGTCAGCCCGCCCCAGACCCCGTACGGCTCCGGCTGCGCCAGCGCGTGCTCGCGGCACTCCAGCAGCACCGGACACCGGGCGCACACCTGCTTCGCCTGCTCCTCGCGCGACAACCGGGCCGCCGTCGGCTCCTTCGAGGGCGCAAAGAACAGCCCCACCTCGTCCCGCCGGCAGGCCGCGCCGGTGTGCCAGGGGCTGTCCTCGCCCGAGGACGCGCCCTGGGCGACGGTCCGGGAGCCCTGGCCGCCCGGGGGGTGCGGCTGCGGACTGCGCTCCAGCAACTGCGCGGCGGCGACGGGCGAGGCGGTGCGGGACTCGATCGGATGCAGCACGGCCGTACTCCTGACGAGACTCTCGGACACGGGGAAGCTCGCTCCCCTGCCCGGCTGCGAGCCCCCGCTGTCCAACCCCGAGTCGGCCGCTGGGCCGCCTCCGGTGCGCAGCCGTACAAGAAGCGATGTGCGGAAGGAACTACCCCGCCCGCCCGCGATTCATGCACACTGCACGCAATCGACTACGGAGCGCACCGGAGACAACGCAGAACGCCCGGCCGGGAGTTGATCCCCGGCCGGGCGTTCGACCCGCCAACCCCGGCTACTCGGTGCCGAGTTGCTTGCGCACCCACTCCTTGAGCTTCTTGCCCCGGCGCGGCTTGGCCTCGCAACCGCCGAACACCGCGACGCCCTTGACCCGGACCACCGGCGCGTACGGGTCCGCCGCCGTCTGCTCCTTGACGTCGAATCCGCCGAAGATGCCGACGCCGCCGCCGTGCAGGCTCACGTTCTCCGGCACCCGGATCTCGACGCCGCCGAACAGCGCCGTCACCTCGATCTCCACCTCGGGCGACTCGAACACGGCGTCGGTCAGGTCGATCTCCACCCCGCCGAACGCCGCGAACGCCTTCAGGTGCGACCCCACCCGCCAGCGGCCCTTGCGGGACGAGCCGCCGAAGATCGCCACCATCGACGGCGACTCCTGGCGCGCGGGCGGCAGCGCCGGCGTCACCGCACGCGGCGCCGGGGCCTCCAGCGGCGGCTTCTCGAACGACAGCGGCCGGTGGCCCGGCAGGTCCCTGGTCAGCGGCACCAGGTCGCCGAAGGTCTTGGCGGCGTACGCGGCCCCGATCCGGTCCGCGTGCTCGTCCGCGTCCAGCCGGCCCTCGGCGTAGGCGTCCCGCAGCAGCTCCGCGATCCGCTCGCGGTCGGCGTCCGACACCCGCATCTCCGCCTGTGCCACCGGGGCGTGCGACGGCTGGGTCTTCTGCTCCGGCAGCGGCCGGAGTTGCGGCTGCGGCTCGGGCCGGGTCTCGGGCTTGGTCATCGGTACGGGCGCCGGCACGGACGGCTGCCCCGGATCGTCCTGCGACGGCGAGTTGTCCACGGCCCAAGACTAGTCGCTCGCACGTGCGCCCGAGTGAGCCCGGTCACGCAGGCTGCCCTGTCCGCGTGCGACACGGAGCCGGGTCCTACCCTTGAGGGTGCTTCGCCGACGCAGCCGGACCACTGGAAACCTAAGGACCGCCCCCATGGCTCCCACGCCAGACTTCGAGTACAGCGACCTGCTCCCCCTGGGCGCTGACCCGACCCCGTACCGCAAGCTGACCTCCGAGGGTGTCTCCACCTTCGAGGCCGGCGGTCGCACCTTCCTCCAGGTCGAGCCCGAGGCGCTGCGGCTGCTCACCGCCGAGGCGATGCACGACATCTCGCACTACCTGCGCCCCGCCCACCTCGCCCAGCTGCGCCGCATCCTGGACGACCCGGAGGCCAGCCCGAACGACCGCTTCGTCGCGCTCGACCTGCTGAAGAACGTCAACATCTCGGCCGGCGGCATCCTGCCGATGTGCCAGGACACCGGCACCGCCGTCGTCATGGGCAAGCGCGGCCAGAACGTGCTCACCGAGGGCGGCGACGAGTCGGCCATCGCGCGCGGCGTCTTCGACGCGTACACCAAGCTCAACCTGCGCTACTCCCAGATGGCCCCGGTGACCATGTGGGACGAGAAGAACACCGGCAACAACCTGCCGGCCCAGATCGAGCTGTACGCCACCGACGGCGGCGCGTACAAGTTCCTCTTCATGGCCAAGGGCGGCGGCTCCGCCAACAAGTCGTACCTGTACCAGGAGACCAAGGCCATCCTGAACGAGGCGAGCATGCTCTCGTTCCTGGAGCAGAAGATCCGCTCCCTCGGCACCGCCGCCTGCCCGCCGTACCACCTGGCGATCGTGATCGGCGGCACCAGCGCCGAGTTCGCGCTCAAGACCGCCAAGTACGCCTCCGCGCACTACCTGGACAACCTGCCGACCTCCGGCGACGCCAGGACCGGCCACGGCTTCCGCGACCTGGAGCTGGAAGCGAAGGTCACCGAGCTGACCCAGAAGATCGGCATCGGCGCCCAGTTCGGCGGCAAGTACTTCTGCCACGACGTGCGGGTCGTCCGCCTGCCGCGCCACGGCGCCTCGCTGCCGGTCGCCATGGCCGTCTCCTGCTCCGCCGACCGCCAGGCGCTCGGCAAGATCACCGCCGAGGGCGTCTTCCTGGAGCAGCTGGAGACCGACCCGGCCAAGTACCTGCCGGACACCACCGACGAGCACCTGGACGACGACGTCGTGCGCGTCGACCTCGACCAGCCGATGTCCGCGATCCGCGCCGAGCTGTCCAAGTACCCGGTCAAGACCCGGCTCTCGCTCACCGGCACCCTGGTCGTCGCCCGCGACATCGCCCACGCCAAGATCAAGGAGCGCCTGGACGCCGGCGAGGGCATGCCCAAGTACCTCCAGGACCACCCCGTCTACTACGCCGGCCCGGCCAAGACCCCCGAGGGCTACGCCTCCGGCTCCTTCGGCCCCACCACCGCCGGCCGGATGGACTCCTACGTCGACCAGTTCCAGGCCGCCGGCGGCTCCATGGTCATGCTCGCCAAGGGCAACCGCAGCAAGCAGGTCACCGACGCCTGCGCCGCCCACGGCGGCTTCTACCTCGGCTCCATCGGCGGCCCGGCCGCCCGCCTCGCCCAGGACTGCATCAAGAAGGTCGAGGTCCTGGAGTACGCCGAGCTCGGCATGGAGGCCGTCTGGCGCATCGAGGTCGAGGACTTCCCGGCCTTCATCGTGGTCGACGACAAGGGCAACGACTTCTTCCGCGAGACCACCGAGGGCCCGCTGATCACCAGCCTCCGGGTCCGCTCCAAGGAGTAACCGCCCCGGCCTCCCCGGCCGCCCCCGCCTCCTCAACCGCCCCGGCCGCGTTCGTCGCGACCGGGGCGGTTCTGCATGGACGCAATACACTGGCAGGTGGTACTCAGAACTCGTACCATGGCGGTACCGAGAACCGGTACGAACATGGAGGGCATGGCGATGGCGATCAGTGCGAGCGAGGCACGCACCCAGCTCTTCCCGTTGATCAAGAAGGTCAATGACGACCACGCCCCGATAAGGATCACCTCCAGAAGCGGGGACGCGGTCCTCATGTCGGCCGAGGACTACGACGCGTGGCAGGAGACGATCTATCTCCTGCGCTCTCCCGCCAACGCCCAGCGGCTCATGGCGGCCGTCGCCCGCGACAAGGCCGGCCACCCCGGCGTCACCAGGACCCTGGAGGAGTTGGAAGCCCTGGCGGGTGAGGTGTGAGGAGTGTCCACTTCGACCCGGACGCCTGGGAGGACTTCCTGTTCTGGCTCGGATCGAACCGGAAGATGGCCCAGCGGATCACCCGCCTGGTCGGCGAGATCCAGCGCGACCCCTTCAGCGGGATCGGCAAGCCCGAGCCGCTGAAGGGCGACCTGGCCGGCTACTGGTCACGCCGGATGGACGACGAGCACCGCCTGGTGTACCGGGCCGACGAGAAGGAAGTGATGATCCTCAAGGCCCGCTACCACTACCACTAGCGACGCACCCCGCCCCGGCCGCGTTCGTCGCGACCGGGGCGGCCGCGTTGCGCGTGCTCACGCGTCGAAGTCGTACTCCAGGACGTAGGAGGCGGCGTCGAGGATCATCTCGTTGAGCTCGACGACCTGGCCCTCGTCGGCGAAGGCGGTGCGGCAGATCAGGATGACCGGGGTGCCCGCCGACAGCTCCAGGCGGGCCGCCTCCTCCGCGCCGGGCATCCGGGAGCGGACCTCCTCGCGGAAGTGGACGGGCTTCGCGCCGATCTCGGCCAGCCGGGCGTAGGTGCCGCCCGGGCCGGTGTCCTCGCGGGTGATGGCCGTGCCGGCGACCAGGCCGGCCGGCAGATAGGAGGTCGACAGCAGCACCGGCTTGCCGTCCAGCACGAAGCGGCGGTGCCGTACGCACATCGACGCGCCCGGATCCACTCCCAGCACCCGGGCGACGTGCTCCGGCGCGCCCCGTTCGGTGACGGACACCTGGTCGACCACCAGCAGGCGGTTGTCGATGTCCGCCGACCATATCGACCGGCCCGAGCCCCACTGCCCCTGCGCCAGCCGCTGGATCCCGCGCCGGCGCAGCGGCCGGAAGTCCCGGACGAAGACCCCGGCTCCCCGGCGCGCCTCGGCGATGCCCTCGCTCTGCAGCACGCCGAGCGCCTGGCGGGCGGTCATCCGGGCCACGCCGTACTCGTCCATGAGGTCGTTCTCGCCCGGCAGCCGGTCACCCGCGCGGTACCGGCCGTCGTCGATGGCCGCCTTCAGCGTGTCGGCGATCCGTTGGTACTTGGGCTGTTTGTCGCCACTGCTGCCGGTCATCGCCGCTCCCTCTCCCTCGGACAAATCGTAGGCGCGACCGCGGCGGACGGTAAGCGGCTACGACTGTTGACATCTCTAGAGATATTAGCTTCTCTAGAGATGCTGGGTAGTCGCCGAGCACCACACACACGGACAGCGACCAGGGCGCGGCCCCCACCCGGCGCCGCACCCGCACCAGAACAGCGAGGAGCAGTGCGGTGAGCACCCGTCAGCGCGACTCCGCGGCCTACCGGCCGCACGTGGGTGAACTCGTCCTCGACCGGAGGACCGGACGCACCGGCATCTACATGGACACCATCGGCGGGGAGCACTACCTGCGCCCCGAGGGCGGCGGCCTCGAATGGACCGCCGAACCCGGACGGGTCTCGCCCGTTCCCGGGCCCCGCGATTCAGCCGAATACGATCTTCCGCGCTAATTGCGGCAAAAAGCACGCAAACAGCAGCATTCCCACCCGCAATCCCCCCGAGTGAATCCGGAATTCCGGAACGCCCCGCACCCACCGTCGGGCACGTTACGGATATCGCCGGTCACCATGAGTGCACCACGGGCTGGATTCGGCCACCGGGCGGGCACCGGTGCCGAATGGGGCACGCCCAAAACCCACAGCGCCCCCGTGCCCGGACCGGGACACGAGGGGCACGGGGCCTACGGCCGGACCGGCTTACGGGTGGCCGGAGATCATGCCTTCCGGCTCGTACCGCTTGCCCGGCCCGCCCGTGGCCGGCGCGACGGGCTCCACCACGTGCGCGGCCTCGTCCCCGAACAGGTCGTTCTCGATCGCCGCCTTCTGCGCGTCGGACGGCGCGGTGTACTCGGTCGTGTTCGAGGACGCGGCCACCGCGCCCTCGACAGCCTTGCCCGCCTCCACAGCGACGGCCGGGGCATCCGTCGTCGCCGCGTTCTCGGGCGCCGACGCCACCGGGGTCTCGCTCTGGTCGTTGGCCATTGGGCGGCCGCCTTTCGGTCATCAAATGTGTCTCGCCCGACCTCCGTGGCACGGGCGTGCGGACAGTATCGTAGGGTTGATTAAATGTCCGATAAACACCGTGCGGCTTGCGCTGCCGTCCGGCAGAGTCGGGCGTCCGCCTAAGCTGAAGCACCACGGCGGACCGCCGAGCGCCCTTTCACGGAATCGACACCACAGGCCATCGGGGGACTTTCATGGAGTTTCGGGAGACGCCGCAGACCTCTGCGCTGCGCTTCCAAGTCCTCGGTCCGGTCCAGGCCTGGCTCGACGGCAAGCCCCTTTCCCTCGGATCCCCCCAGCAACAGGCGGTTCTGACCACCCTTCTGCTGCATTCCGGACGCCCGGTCACCACACAGGACCTGGTCGACGCGCTCTGGGGCGAGCGACACCCGGCCCAGGCGGTGGCGGCGCTGCGCACCTACGTCTCCCGCCTGCGCTCCGTCATCGAGCCCCGGCGGGAGGTGCGCCGGCCCTCCGAGCTGCTGATCTCGGTCGCCGACGGCTACGCGCTGCGCATCCCGGGCGAGGCCCTCGACCTGACGGTCTTCGAGCGGCTCTCCGCCGAGGCCGCGGCCGCCCGGGCCGCGGGCGACAAGCACGAGGCGCACCGGCTGCTGGCACGGGCGCTGGACCTGTTCAGCGGCCGGCCGCTCACCGGCATCCCCGGCCCCTACGCCGACACCCAGCGGCTGCGGCTCGCCGAACGACAGGTGGCCGCCGCCGAGGAGCTGTGCGCCGTCGCCCTCGACATCGGCCTGCACGCCGAGATCGTCGGCGAGCTGAACAGCCTGACGGCCGAACACCCGCTGCGCGAGCGCCTGAGCGAGCTGCTGATGCTGGCGCTGTACCGCTGCGGGCGCCAGGCCGAGGCGCTCGGCGTCTACACCGACACCCGCAAGCTGCTGATCGAGGAGCTCGGGGTCGAACCCGGTGCCGGCCTGTCCGCGATGCACGCCCGCATCCTGGCGGCGGACCCGACGCTCGCCCTCCCGGCCGTACCGGCCCCGGTGAGCCGCGAGGACGGTCCGGCCGCCCCCCCGGCGCCCGCCCAACTCCCGGCCGACGTATCGGACTTCAGTGGCCGCACCGACCTGGTGAGCGACCTCTCGACGGTCCTGATGAACGCCACCGGCCAGGCCGTGGTGGTGACTTCACTGGCCGGCATCGGCGGGGTCGGGAAGACCACCCTCGCCGTCCACGTCGCCCACCGCGTCCGCGGCGAGTTCCCGGACGGGCAGCTGTACGTCGACCTGCGCGGCGCCGGCACCTCGCCGGCCGACCCGGTGGCCGTCCTGGGCGACTTCCTGCACGCGCTCGGCGTCACCGACAGCCCCGACTCCCTCGAACAGCGCGCCGCCCTCTACCGGTCGCTGCTCGCCAGCCGGCGGATGCTCATCCTGCTCGACAACGCGCGCGACGCCGAGCAGATCCGGCCGCTGATCCCCGGCGTCTCCGGCTGCGCCGTGCTCGCCACCAGCCGCTCCCGGCTGGCCGGCATCCCGGGTGCGCAGTTGTTCGACGTCGAGGAGCTGACCCCGAACGAAGCGCTGGCGCTGTTCTCGGCCATCGTCGGCGAGCAGCGGGTCGCCGCCGAACCGGAGGCGGCCATGCAGGTGGTCACCGCCTGCGGGTTCCTGCCGCTCGCCGTCCGCATCGCCGCCGCCCGGCTGGCCAGCCGTCCGCGTTGGAGCGTCTCCGACCTGGCCAGACGGTTAGCCGACCAGCGGCGGCGACTGGACGAACTCCAGCTCGGCAACCTCGCCGTGGAAACCACCATCGGACTCGGCTACGGCCAGCTCTCGGCGGACGAGGCCCGCGCCTTTCGGCTGCTCGCCCTGATCGACTCCCCTGACATCCCGCTGCCCGCCGCCGCGGCGCTGCTCGGCGCGAACGAGTACACCGCCGAGGACCTCGCCGAAGCGCTGGTCGAGGCGAACATGCTGGAGTGCTTCACCCCCGGCCGCTACCGCTACCACGACCTGCTCCGGCTCTACGCCCAGCGGCAGAACGAGCGGATCGGCGACACCACGGAGCAGGAGCGGGCGGTGCTGCGCCTGCTCGACCTGCTGATCCCGACCGTCCGCAACGCGGCCCAGGTGATCGAGCCCGACGACCAGCTCCCGGAACCGCTCAACCCCTTGGGCTCGTCAGGCCTGGACCTGCCGACGAGCCAGGACGCCCGGCAGTGGCTGCGGACGGAGATCACCTTCCTGCTCAGCGCCGTCGAGGCCGCCGTGCGAGGACCGGACTTCGTGCTGCGCCCGGCCGTCGACCTGCTGATCGTCCTGAACAGCCTGGTCACGGATCCCACGCACGGCTCGCGGATGCGCCGGTTCCTGGTGACCGCCGAGCGCAACGCCGCCGCCTACGGAGACGCTGCCGCCCTGGCCCGGGTGCACTTCGCCTTCGGCACGCTGCAGTCGATCACCAATGACTTCCAGGGCGCCGAACAGTCGCTCCGCAAGAGCCTGAGCCTTCAGCGCTCCGACGACATGACGATCCTGCGGTCGGCGGCGAGCAACGACCTGGGGATCATCCTCAGCCTGACGAACCGCCCCGCCGAGGCCATCCCGCTCTTCGAGCAGGCCCTGGGCATCAGCCGGGTGGTCCGCGTTCCGATCAACGAAGCCCGGCTGCTCGGCAACATGGCGCGGGCACAGCTCAAGCTGGGAGACACCGAGACCGCTGTCCGCTCGGTCATCGAGGCGGTGGCGACGGCCCGGACGTCGAGCAACGGCCCCTGCCTCGCCGACACCCTGTACCAGACCGGTGTGGTGCTCGCCTCCACCGACGAGCCGAGGGCGGCGGTGGGCTACCTGAGAGAGGCCCACCAGCTGTTCCAGGCCCAGCAGAATCCGCTCTGGGAGGGCTACACCCTCGCCCGCCTGGCCTCCGCCCTGCTCGCCGCCGGACAGCACGCCGAGGCGGCCGAGGCGGCCGGCGAGTCGCTCGTGATCGCCCAGGAACTGGACGCCGCCTACTGCCAGGGCCTCGCGAACGCCACCCTCGGCGAGGCGCTACTGGCGCTGGCGCAGCCCGCCCGCGCGCTCGCCTGCCTGCGCGAGGCGCACGCGATCTTCACGCGGCTCGGTGTGCCGGAGGCCTCCCCCGTGGCGGACCTCATCTCCCAACAGCACACCGAGCCTCCCCCATCTTCCCCAGCGCCGTAGGTCTCCGCCCCCCGGCAGAGCCCCTACCCCCGTTGTGCGCGTCGGCGCCCCCGCAGCCCCCCGGCTGCGGGAGCGCCCTCAACGCTTCCCCGGCGCTGGACTCCACTCTGCACTCCGGCGATTGACGTTCGATAAACGCCCGACGGCCGGCCCTCGGCCCGGCGAAACCGCAGGTCAGCCGTTCCACCACGGCGCGCCATGCGGCGCGCGGAGCCCGCGCGCACCACCCCCGCCCGCACCGTCGTGCTTCCGCAACCCCGTCCACACCGGCCCAAGCATGACGAGTTGGCTGGAAAGGGACCCCATGGCGCAGAGATCACGCATATTCTCAGATGCCAGTACACACACGAGTGTCTGCCGGCAACGTGTGGGCCGGCGAGGCAGGACGGGCGCCGGGGCGGACGGCATCCCGCTCCCGTGCGGCCGCGTGCAGCCGGCCGGAGGCCACGGGTGGAAGGGTGCCTCTCAATCGTGACGACCGGACAGATATCCGACTCGTTCCCCGTCGACGAGGACGCGGGAGACGACGGGCCCGACGTGCGGCGGCGCCGGGCGGCGCGTGCCCTGCAAGCCGTCGCCTTCGACACCATCGGTGCCGGGTACGGCGAGGCGTTCCCGGCCAAGGACGGGCAGCTGGCCTGCGGACGGCAGCTGCTGGCCGAGCTCGAACCCGGCGCGCGGGTGCTGGACGTGGGCTGCGGCACCGGGGACCCGACGGTCCGGCAGCTGGTCGCGGGCGGGCTGCGGGTGACCGGGATAGACCTCTCGGACGTGATGCTCTCGCTGGCCCGGCAGGCCCGGTTCCCGGGCGAACACCCGCCGGAGTTCCATCGGATCGACCTGTTCGATCTGGCCACCGAGCGCGCCGGGCAGGTCTGGAACGCCCCCGGACTGGGACCGCTGGGCAAGGACGGGTTCGCCGCCGTCACCGCGTTCTTCTCGCTGATCCTGCTACCGCAGGACGAGATCCCGACCGTGCTCGCACGGCTGCGCGAACTCCTCCGGCCGGGCGGACTGCTGGCGCTCGGTATGGTCGAGGCGGATCTGGATCACGTTCCGCTTCCGTTCCTTGGCAGAGAGCTGCGGATCAGTGGGTACCTGAGGGAGGATCTGGAGCGGGTTCTCGTCACGGCGGGCTTCACCGTCGAGGAGTGCTCGGGGCATCCGTACGCGCCGGCCAGCACCACGCTGCCGCCGGAGGAACAGCTGTTCCTGTGCTGTCGACGCGTCGGCTGACCCACCGGACGGCAGCAGGGCCCGCCAGCAGGACACCGCAGACCACCACAGAGACCACACCGAATCCAGGACAGGCAGCCGTGCGCGACCAGCTCAAGACCGAGGGCGGACAGCCGCCTGCCGTCCCGGGCCAGCGCGGCCTGCCCCTGGCACCAGCTTCAGCACCGGTGCCGGCACCGGCACACCAACCGACCGCGCGCCCGGAGCGCGAGGACGTGGCCGGCCGGCTCGGCTACCTCGACCTGGCCACCCGGCGGATCAACAGCGCGCTCGACCTGTCCGCGACACTGCGCAACATCGGCCGGGTGCTCGTCCCCACGCTGGCCGACGCCGCCGTGGTCCACCTGCGCGATCCGCTGCCCAACGTCGAGCGCGAGCCCGGCTTCCCGGACGAGCTGCGGATCCACCACAGCACCGGCACCCGGATCGGACGGCGCGGCCGGCCCAGCGGAGCAGACGACCGGCACCGCTCCCGGTACGGCTCCCGCTCCACCGCCGACACCGGCCCCGCCACCCCGGTGACCCGCGGCGGGGCGCTCGCGCACGCCCTGCTGAGCCGCCGCCCCGCCGAGTCCGCGGTGCTCGGCTCGCCCGGCGCCGAACGCACCGAGGCACTGCTGCGCGAGCTGTACGGCACCCGCGGGCTGGCCCGGCTGGCCGCGGGCACGTCGGTGCTGGCCCTGCCGCTGCGCGGCCGCAAGGCCGTGCTCGGCCTGCTGGTGCTGATCCGCCGCCCTCCTGAACGCACCGGCCGGCCCGCCTTCGACGCCGCCGACACCGCGACCGCCGCACACCTCGCCACCCAGGCGGGGCTGGCGGTGGACACCGCCCTGCGGTACGCCCGCGAGTGGGAGATAGCCAACGAACTCCAGCGCAGCATGCTGCCGTTGCGCCTGCCGCAGCCGCACGGCGTCCGCCTCGCCCAGCGCTACCTGCCGGGCGAGCGCGGCGCGCAGGTCGGCGGCGACTGGTACGACGCCGTGCCGCTGCCCGGCAACCGGGTCGCCCTGATCGTCGGCGACGTGATGGGCCACTCGCTCACCTCGGCCGCCATCATGGGCCAACTGCGCACCAGCGCCCAGACCCTGGCCGCCCTCGACCTGCCCCCGCACGAGGTGCTCTACCACCTGGACGAGCAGGCCCAACGGCTCGGCCGCGAACAGCACCTGGCGACCTGCGTGTACGCGGTGTACGACCCGATCGCCAACCGGGTGGTGCTGGCCAACGCCGGGCACGTCCCGCCCGTCCTGGTCCGGCCGGACGGCACCGCCGAGTTGGTGGAGCTGGACTCCGGAGCCCCGATCGGGGTCGGCGGGGTGGACTTCAACTCGGTCGAGCTGCCCGCCCCGCCCGGCTCGGCCCTGCTGCTGTTCACCGACGGCCTGGTGGAGACCCGCAGCCGCCCGATCAGCGACGGCCTGGAGGTGCTCCGCGCCCGGATCGCTGCCGCCCGCTGGCAGTCCCCCGAGCAGTTGTGCCAGGAGGCGCTGCGGATCCTGCCGCCCGGCGACCGCGGCGACGACATCGCCCTGCTGGGCGCGTGCTTCGACGGCATCCCGGCCGGGGACGTCGCGCACTGGTACCTCCAGCCGCGCAACGAGACGCCCGGCCGGGCCCGCCGGCTGGCCGCCCACACGCTGCGCCGCTGGGGGCTCGGCGAGCTCAGCGAGGCGACCGAGCTGATGATCAGCGAGCTGGTGACCAACGCCGTCCAGCACGCGACCCGCCCGGTCACCCTGAGCCTGGTGCGCACCACCCGGCTGCGCTGCGAGGTCGGTGACGACAGCCCGCTGCTGCCGCGGCCGCGCCGTACCGGGCCGGAGGACGAACGCGGCCGCGGCCTGCAGATAGTGGCCCGGTGCGCGGACCGCTGGGGCGCCACCCGGCTGGGCACCGGCAAGGTCGTCTGGTTCGAGCAGCGGCTGCCCCAGCCGCCCGTCGAGCCGCGGCTGCCGTAACCGGCCGCGGGCGCCCGTCGAGCTGCGACTGCCGCGGCGCGCGGGCGCCCGACGGGAGCGGCCCGCCGGGCGCCCGGGAGCGGTTCAGACCCCGGCGGGCTCCTTCGCCGGCTGCTCCGCCGGCTCCAGCCGAGCGATCAGCTGCTCGCCCTCCATGTCGACCCGCGGCACGACCTTCTCCAGCCGCTTCGGGAACCACCAGGCGGCCTTGCCGAACAGCGCCATCGCGGCCGGCACCAGCGCCATCCGCACCACGAAGGCGTCCACCAGCACGCCCACCGCGAGGGCGAAGCCGATCGGCTGCACGATCGGGTCGTGGCCGAAGACGAACGAGCCGAACACCGACACCATGATCAGCGCCGCCGCCGTGACCACCCGGGCGCCGCCGCGCACCCCGGCCACCACGGCGTCCCGCGGCGCCTTCCCGTGGACGTACTGCTCCTTCATCCCGGAGACCAGGAACAGCTCGTAGTCCATCGCCAGCCCGAACAGCACGCCGATCAGCAGGATCGGCACGAAGCTCACCACCGGCCCGACCTTCGGCACGTCGATCAGGCCGTCCAGCCAGCCCCACTGGTAGACCGCGACCACCGCGCCGAGCGAGGCGGTGATGCTGAGCAGGAAGCCGGCCACCGCCTTGAGCGGGACGAGCACCGAGCGGAACGCCAGCGCCAGCAGCACCACCGCGATGCCGACGATCACCGCGAGGAACGGCGGCAGTGCCTGGCCGAGCTTGGTGGAGACGTCGATGTTGGCGGCGGTGGTGCCGGTGACGGCGATGTCCGCGCCGGTCGAGGTCTTGAGCGGCGCGCGCTGGTCGCGGATCTCGTTGACCAGTGTCCTGGTGCCGGCGTCGTCCGGTCCGGTCTGCGGGATGACGGTGAGCAGGGCGGTGCGCCCGGCCTGGTCGACGGCCGGGGGCAGCAGTGTCCGCACGCCCGGAAGGGTCTGCAGCCTGGCCGCCACCCCCTGCACCGCCTGCTCCGGCTGCGGCGCGCCCCCGGCGTCCACGACGACCACCAGCGGCGCGTTGAAGCCCGGCCCGAAGCTCTCGCCGACCAGGTCGTAGGCCTTGCGCGCATCGGTGCCGGCGGCCTGCGAACCGCCGCCCGGCAGGCCGAGCTGGAGGCTGGCGGCGGGCACCGCGAGCAGGCCCAGTCCGGCCAGTCCGACGAGCAGCACGGCCAGCGGGCGGCGGACCACGAAGCGGCCCCAACGCTCGCCCAGGGTGGTGCGGCCGCCGGTGCGCAGCGCCCGCTTCCAGACCGGCAGCCGGTCGATGGCCCGGCCGGCGAAGCCGAGCAGCGCGGGCAGCAGCGTGATCGCGACCAGGACGGCCACCACGACGGCGCCGGAGGCGGCCAGGCCCATCACGGTCAGGAAGGGGACGCCGGCGACGGCGAGCCCAGCGAGCGCCACGACGACGGTGAGGCCGGCGAAGACGACGGCGCTGCCGGCGGTGGCGGTGGCGCGGGCGGCGGCCTCGTCCGGCTCCAGGCCCTCGTCCAGGTGGCGGCGGTGCCGGGAGAGGATGAACAGCGCGTAGTCGATGCCGACGGCGAGACCGACCATCAGGGCCAGCACCGGCGCGGTGGTGATGATCTCGAACGAGCCGGACAGCGCCATGATCGCGGCCATCGCCACGCCGACCCCGACCAGGGCGGTCAGCAGCGGCAGCCCGGCGGCGACCAACGAGCCGAGGGTGATCACCAGGACCACCCCGGCGATGGCCAGACCGATCGCCTCGCCGCCGTCGACCTGCGCCATCCGGTTGTACGCGTCGCCGCCGAAGGCGACGTCCAACCCGGCCGCGCGGGCCGGTTCGGCGGCGGCCTTGACGGCCTCGCGCTGCTGGTCGGTGACGTCGGCGAGCTTGTGGTCGAAGGAGACCAGGGCGATCGCGACCCGGCCGTCCGGTGAGACGGCGTGGGTGGCGTACGGGTCGGGCACGGCAGCCACGCCGGGGACGGCGGCGATCCGGGCGACCGTCTCGCTGACCGCCCTGCCCGCCTCGGGCGTGGTGGCGCCGCCGGGCGCGGGGGCCGCGAAGACGACCTGGGCGGAGCCGTGGCCCTGCTCCGGGAAGGTGTCCTTGATCCGGTCCAGGGTGGTCTGCGCCTCGGTGCCCGGCACCTTGAACTCGTCGCTGGTCTTGCCGGCGAAGGCACCCGCGGCCCCGCCGACCGCGATCAGCACGGCGATCCAGACCGCCAGCACCGCCCGCCGTCTCCGGAAGCAGTAGCGGCCCAGTCGGTAGAGGTACGTGGCCATGGGTGACCCCTCGGTCAGATCGTCGGACAGGCAGGTGCCTGAACAGGTCGCGGTCCACCGTACGCGTAACCTTGTCAGGCGACAAAGTTGGTCGACAGTATCGAGCGACAGAATCTCTCGACGCAGTTGTCCGACCATGGCGATACCCTGGCTGGATGGCTCATGTCCCCGCCTCCGAACGCCGACCGCAACTGGTCCAGGCCGCCCTCGACCTGATGACCCGGGAGGGGGTCGCCGCCGGCAGCACCCGGGCGATCGCGGCCGAGCTGGGCGTGGCGCAGGCGACGGTGCACTACACCTTCGGCACCAAGAAGGACCTCTACCGGGCCGTCGTCGAGCAGCTGACCGCCGAGTTCATCGGCCACGTCCGCGCCGCCTACCCGGGCGACGGCTCCTTCGGCGAGCAGGTCGCCACACTGGTCCACGCGCTCTGGGAGAGCTCGACCGGCACGGACGGGCGCTGCCTGCTGCTGAGCGAGTTCGCGGCGCTGGCGATGCGCGACCCGGACCTCCAGGAGATCATGCGGGCGCTCCAGCACGGGATCGAGCGCACCGCGGCGGAGATGCTCACCACCCTCGCCGAGGCGCACGGCCTCGAACTGGCCGCGCCCGCCGAGGAGATCGCCGTCCACTTCCTCACCGGCTTCGACGGCCTCACCGACCGCTACCTGGCCCTGCGCGCGCCCGGCGAGCAGCCCGACCACGGCACCCTGCGGGCCCTGGACCTGCTGGTGGCCACCACGGTCGGACTCTGCCTCGGCGCCCCGGCGAAGCCGTAACCGCGTAAGGCCGCAGGCCGCTAGGAGGCGATCCGGACCGGGAGTTCGGCCAGCACCTCGCGCAGCGCGGCCGCGAAGCGCTCGTACTCGGCGCTGCGGGCCGAGCCCGGGCGGGTGGCCAGCCCGATCCGGCGGCCGGGGGTCGGGGCGGCGAAGCGGACGGCGGCCAGCCGGTCGGTGCGGCCGGCCTCGACGTCCAGCGCGGTGGCGGGCAGCAGCGTCACCCCGAGGCCGCCGGCGACCAGCTGGACCAGGGTGGACAGGCCGGCCGCGCGGGTGGTGGAGCCCCCGGGATCGGCGCCGACCTCACGGCAGATGTCGAGGGCCTGGTCGCGCAGGCAGTGGCCCTCCTCCAGCAGCAGCACGTCCAGGTCGAGCAGCACGTCGCGCGGGACGTCGATCCGCCCGGCGAGCGGGTGGTCGGGCGGGGTGACCAGGACGAAGTCCTCGTCGAACAGCGGGATGTCGCGGGTCGGCGAGGTGCCGCCGGCCGGGAGCGCGAGCAGCAGGACGTCCAGCCGACCGGCGGCCAGCCCCTCCAGCAGCGCGGGGGTGCGCTCCTCGTGGACGTGCAGTTCCAGCTCCGGGAAGCGGTCGCGGACCAGCCGCAGCACGGTGGGCAGCAGGTAGGGCGCGACGGTCGGGATGACGCCGAGGTGCAGCGGCCCGGTGAACGGGCGGCGGGCGGCCTCGACCTCCTCGGTGAGGGCTTGCAGCGAGGCGAGCACCCGGCGTGCGTGCTCGCGCACGCGCTCACCCAGGGGGGTGATAATCACCCTGCGCGTCGTACGCTCGACCAGCTGCGCGCCCAGCGACTCCTCCAGTGCCGCGACCGCCCCGGACAGCGCCGGCTGGCTGGTCCCGGTGGCGGCGGCGGCCTCCCGGAAGTGCCGGTGCTCGGCGACCGCGAGGAAGGCCTTGAGCTGGGCGACGGTCGGCGCCCGGGGGCTGCGGACTGTGGCGCTCGCCACAGCGGCCTCGGGTTTGGCGGCGACACCCCTGCGGGGGCGGGGCCGCGACGTGGGCGGTTCGGTACTGATAGCCATCTCCGATCAGACACATCAAGTGTAGCTATTTCCCTGATCAGTCCACGATGTGGAACCGTAGGACGTGTCCGGAATCCGGACAAAACTCCCCTCAGTCTCACTTCAGGAGAAGCGAACGTGCTCACGATCGGTGACAAGTTCCCCGAGTTCGAACTCAACGCCTGCGTCGACCTGGACGCCGCGAACGCCTTCGCCGAGATCAACCACAAGTCCTACGAGGGCAAGTGGAAGATCGTCTTCTTCTGGCCGATGGACTTCACCTTCGTCTGCCCGACCGAGATCGCCGCGTTCGGCAAGCTGAACGACGAGTTCGCGGACCGCGACGCCCAGATCCTCGGCGTCTCCGGCGACTCCGAGTTCGTGCACCACGCCTGGCGCAAGGACCACAAGGACCTGCGCGACCTGCCCTTCCCGATGCTGGCCGACGTCAAGCACGACCTGATGCGCGCCTGCGGCGTCGAGGGCGCCGACGGCACCGCCCAGCGCGCGGTGTTCATCGTCGACCCGAACAACGAGATCCAGTTCGTCATGGTGACCGCCGGCTCCGTCGGCCGTAACCCCAAGGAGGTCCTGCGGGTGCTGGACGCCCTGCAGACCGACGAGCTGTGCCCGTGCAACTGGACCAAGGGCGAGGACACCCTCGACGCCCAGGCCCTGCTGGCGGGCTGACCCATGGCCCTCGACGACCTGAAGGCCGCCCTCCCGGACTACGCCAAGGACCTCAAGCTCAACCTGGGCTCGGTCATCGGCAACTCCGACCTCCCCGCCCAGCAGCTCTGGGGCACCGTGCTGTCCTGCGCGATGGCCACCCGCAGCGCCGCCGTGCTGCGTGAGCTGGAGCCCGAGGCCAAGGCCAACCTCTCCCCGGAGGCGTACACCGCCGCCAAGGGCGCGGCCGCGATCATGGGGATGAACAACGTCTACTACCGGACGCTGCACCTGCTCTCCGACAAGGAGTACAGCACGATGCGGGCCGGTCTGCGGATGAACATCATCGGCACCCCGGGCGTCGAGAAGGTCGACTTCGAGCTCTGGTGCTTCGCCGTCTCGGCCATCAACGGCTGCGGCCAGTGCCTCGACTCGCACGAGGCCGTGCTGCGCAAGGCCGGTGTCGAGCGCGAGGTCGTCCAGGCCTCGATGAAGATCGCCGCCGTCCTCCAGGCCGTGGCGGGCGTCCTCGACTCCGAGGCCGCCCTCGCCGCCGCCGGCGCCTGACGGACCCCGCACAACGCCGACGGGCCCTCCCGGACACCACGTCCGGGAGGGCCCGTCGGCGTTGCGCTTCGGCCTCAGCCGTCCGCCGCCGGGGCGGCGGAGGTGCGGCCCGCGGCCTCGCGGGCGGCCTCCATGGCGGTGAAGACGGCCTGGCCGGCCTCGTTGCGGCGGCGCAGGTGGGTGATCACGGTGTTGGTGACGGCGATCAGCGGGACGGCCACCACCGCACCGCCGATGCCGCCGATGATGCCGCCGGCCGCGACGCCGAGGACGACGCCCAGCGGGTGCACCCGGACGGCCCGGCCGAGGATCAGCGGCTGCAGGATGTGGCTCTCTATCTGCATCACCGCGACCAGCACGATCAGCACCATCAGCGCCGTCCACGGCCCCTCGGTGACCAGGGCGATCAGCATCGCGACCGTGCCGGTGACGAGTGCGCCGACCAGCGGGACGAAGGCGCCCAGGAAGATGATCACGGCCAGCGGCATCGCCATCGGCACGCCCAGCAGGTCGATGCCGATGCCGATGCAGACCGCGTCGATGAAGGCCACGCAGACGGTGCCGCGCACGTACGCGGTGAGCGTCGCCCAGGCCTTCGGGCCGGCGCCGGCCATGGCGAAGCGGGAGTGCCGGGGCAGTCCGCGCAGCGCCCAGTTCCAGATCCGCGCGCCGTCGTAGAGGAAGAAGAAGGTGGTGAAGAAGGCCAGCGCCACGGCGGTCAGCACCTCGACGGCGATCTGCGCGCCGGTCAGGCTGGCCGAGGTGATCTGGTCGGTGTTGGTGGTGATCGCCTTGCCGATCTGGTCGGCGTAGTCGTTGATCTGCTGCTGGGTCAGGTGCAGCGGCCCGGTGCTCAGCCAGTCCCGCAGCTGGTCCACGCCGTCCTTCACCTTGCTGGTGACCGTCGACAGGTTGGTGGACACCTGCCAGACCACGAACCAGCCGACCAGCCCGATTCCGGCCAGACCGCTCAGGAACACCCCGCCCGCCGCCAGCGAGCGCGGCACCCCGTGCCGGCGCAGCCAGGAGACCGTCGGCTCCAGCAGCGCAGAGATCAGCAGCGAGGCCAGCACCGCGAAGGCGACCAGCCGCAGCATGTCGACGATGTAGAAGACGACGTAGAGCGCGCCGCCGAGCAGCAGCAGCCGCCAGGTCGACTCGGCGGCCACCCGCAGCCCCCAGGGCACGGCCTCGGCCGGGGTGGCGGGCCGGCCGGGGTGGTACTCCCGCGCCAGGCCGGGCGGTGCCACCGGCGAGGGGGCCGCCGGGGCGGCGGCCGGCACCGCGGCGGGTTCGACCCGCGGGGCCGGCACCGGATCGGGCGCCTCGGCCAGTGCGGGGACGGCGAGCTCGTGCGGATCGGCCGCCATCGCGGCGCGCCGGCGCCGTTCGATCACGGCGGCCGCGCTCGCCACCACGGCCATGCCCTTGGCCACGGCCTTGAAGGCCTTTCCGCCCCGCGCCATCCTCGCTACCACCGCTCCCCTGCTGAGCCGCCGTGCCCGGCGGTACGCCGTGGGTCCCGCCACGGCCGTCAGGGATGACGCTACCCGGCGGCGGCCCGGCCAGTCCGGCCCCCGCCGGGTTCGGCTCGAACAACCTCGCCATCAAACCGGGGCAAAACGCCAGGTTTCAGATGGTTTCGGACCGAGATCGCTGGGGAGGAGTCGGGACGAGGCCCCCAGGGGAGAGCGAGGCCTCGGGCCACGGACCAACTGTCGGCGGACCGGCCGGCGCGGGAAGCAACCAGGACCCCTTCCCGCGCCCCGCGTCCGCACCGGGCCCGCACCGCCCGCAGGCGCACTGGTCAGCGCAGCCCGGGCGGCGCGGCCCGACCCGGCTCCCGGTGGGCGGGAACGCGAAGGCCCCCGGTCGCTCGTCGGGCGAGACGAGCGGCCGGGGGCCGTACGGGAGTCCACCGCCGGGCGGTGGCTGCTCCTAGTACCAGTTGTGGGACTGCCAGAACGACCAGGCGCCACAGGGGCTGCCGTAGCGGCTGTTCATGTAGCCCAGGCCCCACTTGATCTGGGTGGCCGGGTTGGTGCGCCAGTCGGCACCGGCCGAGGCCATCTTGGTGCCGGGCAGCGCCTGGACCAGGCCGTACGCGCCGGAGCTCCGGTTGGTCGCGGTGTAGTCCCAGCCGCTCTCGCGCTTCACGATCTGGCTGAAGCACTGGAACTGGGTGTCGTCACCGACGACCTGCCGGGCGATGTCCTGGACGGATCCGGGGCTGGTCGAGACCGGCGGGGCGCTGTTGTCGGTGGCGGCCATCGCCGAACGCGCCTTGGAACGGTTGGCAGCGGCCTCGTCGGCCTTGCGCTTGTCCTCGGCGGCCTTGGCGGCCTTGTCCGCGTCGGCCTTGGCCTGGGCGTCGGCCTTCGCCTGGGCGTCCGCGGCGGCCTTCTGGCGCGCGGCCTCCTCGGCGGCCTTCTGCTCGGCGGCGGCCTTGGCCGCGGCGTCGGCGGAGGCCTGCTGGGCGGATGCCTGCTGGCCGATGTTGTCACTGATGGTCTGCGCCTGGGCGCCAGAGGGGACTTCGGCAAGCAGGGTCGCGCCCGCGACGTCGACCGTCTGCGTCGTCTTGCCCTCGCTGCCCGAGGCCACACCCACGACGGCACCGACAGCGGTGACGGCGGTGGCGGAGGCCACAGCGACTCCCCGGACCGAGATCCGAGTCACATGGATTCCTTCCAGCATCGCCCACGCGTGACCGTGCGGGCGCAACATGCCCCTTGGCACTGACCTCCGCAGGTGCTCTGGTCACGGGAGGTGCTGGCCCGGCGTCCGGCCGAGGTGAGGCGACCGGGCGTTGGAATCGGGCGGCGTACGGCTCATCGGTCTTCAATTGTGCGTCCACCGACCGGAGTTGGTGGACCATCCGGGGCCGGGCTCATGGAGTCCGGAAGCCCTGCCACGCCGTACGCGGGGCCTGACAGAACCCTCACCATGCCGCACCGGACGCTGTCGACGCAATTCCCGTTCGCGTGGCGCACGTCACATTCACCGCACGGGAGTTCTTCGGACGGAAAGCACTCGATGTGATGAAAGGGATGAGGGCCCGCCCCGTCAGGAGCGGGCCCCACATCAAGAGTTGACCGTATTGTCCGACTATGTCCTGGTCAGGGACGGATCACGGGTGGATGTCCTCCAGCATCTCCGTGACCAGCGCCGCGATCGGCGAACGCTCCGAGCGGGTGAGCGTGATGTGCGCGAAGAGCGGATGCCCCTTCAGCTTCTCCACCACCGCCACCACGCCGTCGTACCGGCCGACCCGGAGGTTGTCGCGCTGCGCCACGTCGTGGGTGAGCACCACCCGCGAACCCTGGCCGATCCGGGACAGCACCGTCAGCAGGACGTTCCGCTCCAGCGACTGGGCCTCGTCCACGATCACGAAGGCGTCGTGCAGCGAACGACCCCGGATGTGGGTCAGCGGCAGCACCTCCAGCATCCCGCGGGAGATCACCTCCTCGATCACGTCCGGAGTGGTGACGGCGGAGAGGGTGTCGAAGACCGCCTGCGCCCAGGGGCTCATCTTCTCCGTCTCTGAGCCCGGCAGGTAGCCGAGCTCCTGCCCGCCGACCGCGTACAGCGGCCGGAAGACCATCACCTTGCGGTGCTGCCCCCGCTCCAGCACCGCCTCCAGCCCCGCGCACAGCGCCAGCGCGGACTTGCCGGTGCCCGCCCGGCCGCCCATCGAGACGATGCCGACGTCCGGATCGAGCAGCAGGTCCAGCGCCACCCGCTGCTCGGCGCTGCGCCCGCGCAGCCCGAACGCCTCGCGCTCGCCGCGCACCAGCCGGACCCGGCCGTCGCCGGTCACCCGGCCGAGCGCCCGGCCGCGCTCCGAGGTGAGCACCAGACCGGTGTGCACCGGCAGCTCGTCCGCCCCCTCGACGTCCACCGCGGCGTCGTGGCCGGCCGCGAACAGCGCGTCCACCTGCTCCGCCGGGACGTGCAGCTCGGACATCCCCGTCCAGCCGGAGGTGATGGCGAGCTCGGCCCGGTACTCCTCGGCGAGCAGGCCCACCGAGCTGGCCTTGATCCGCAGCGGCAGGTCCTTGGAGACGACCGTGACGTCGTACCCCTCGGCCTGGAGGTTGCGGGCGACCGCGAGGATCCGCGAGTCCGCCTCGCCGCCGCCGACCCGGTAGCCGGCCGGCAGTATCGACAGGTCGGAGTGGTTGAGCTCGACCCTGATGGTGCCGCCGAGCTCGCCGACCGGGATCGGCTCGTCGAGCCGGCCGTGGCGGATGCGGTAGTCGTCGAGCAGTCGCAGCGCCTGGCGGGCGAAGTAGCCCAGCTCCGGGTGGTGCCGCTTGGCCTCCAGCTCGGTGACGACCACCACCGGCAGGACGACCTCGTGCTCCTCGAAGCGGGTCATGGCGAGCGGGTCCGCCAGGAGCACGCTGGTGTCGAGAACGTACGTGCGCCGGTCTGGCGTCCGGCGGCTCTTGGAACTGACCACTAGGCCTCCAGAGCGGATGACCCTGCGTCATCCGCGGCAAGCCGGCCCCCGCTGCCCCGGTGGCCTCGGGACCGGACTGCCTGGAGTATTCCCAGGCGAGGGGCGGTGCATTCGCGCCCCCGGCGAACTGACGGATCATTGCCGGTGAACGTTTGGCCTCACCAGGGCTCCGGGTAGGCCAGCCCTACGGCGGTCACTTCACCCGTTCAGAGGCCCAGTCGCCGGTTGCGCTGCTCGAACGCCCGCAGCGCCCGCAGGAAGTCGACCTTGCGGAAGGCCGGCCAGTACGCCTCGCAGAAGTAGAACTCGCTGTGCGCGCTCTGCCAGAGCAGGAAACCGGACAGGCGCTGCTCGCCCGAGGTGCGGATGATCAGGTCCGGGTCGGGCTGGTTGCGGGTGTAGAGGTGCTCGGCGATGTGCTCGACGTCGAGGATCTCGGCCAGTTCCTCGATCGAGGTGCCGCGCCCGGCGTGCTCCTGGAGCAGCGAGCGGACGGCGTCGGCGATCTCGTGCCGGCCCCCGTAGCCGACCGCGACGTTGACCGTGATGCCGTCGATGTCGGCGGTCTCCTCGGCGGCCCGCTTGAGCACGTCGGCGGTGTGCTGCGGGAGCAGGTCCAGCGCGCCGACCGGGTGGACCTTCCAGCGGCGGGCGGCGGCCAGCCCGGTGACGGCGTCCTCGATGATGCCCAGCAGCGGGACGAGCTCGTCGGCGGGGCGGTCGAGGTTGTCGGTGGAGAGCATCCAGAGGGTGACGACCTTGACGTGGGTCTCGTCGCACCAGCCGAGGAACTCGCTGATCTTGTCGGCGCCGCGCTGGTGGCCGTACACGGTGGTGCCCCCGGCGGCCTTCGCCCAGCGGCGGTTGCCGTCCAGGATCACGCCGATGTGGTGCGGGGTGCGGGCGAGGTGGACCTCGACCCGACGGCCGTAGAGCCCGTACATCCCGCCCAGCAGGGTACGCAGACCCGGCGTCCGTTCGGCGACATCGCGCAGACCCATGATTCCCGGCCCCTCCGTGCTCGTTCAGCTGGTGCGTCAACGCCCCGGCGCAGCCTACTCCGGCGGGCAGGCACACGGTAAAGCCGCAGGTAGCGGTCTGGTCACGGTCCTGTACGGAGTCCGTCCCGGCAGGCGTGTCGCGGGCCTTCCCCGGCGGTTCCGACGGCGGACACGGAACGGTCTCCGAATCCTTAAAGAATCCGTAAGCCGACTGTCCAATGCTTGACGACCGGCAATGGTCTAGTCCAGCTTTTGATCCAAGGCGGAACGAACCCCACGGTCCCGCCCCACCCCCACGCACCACCGTGCACCACCATGCACCACCGCGGTCGCCCACCCCCACGTACGACGACCCCACGCACCACGACGGACCTCCCCTCCCCCACACGCGGCCGCCGCGCCCCCCACCGCGGCGGCCGCTCCCTCCCCAGGAGCGTCACCCCATGGCCCGTACGCTGAACCAGCCCGCGCACAAGCGCCGGCGCAGCCCCCTCCCGGCCGTCGCGGCCGGCGCCACCGCCCTCGCCCTGGCCGGCGGCGGCCTGGCCCTCTTCGCCGGCGGCGCCAGCGCGGCCGTCGGCAACCTGGTCACCAACGGCGGCTTCGACAGCGGGCTGGGCGGCTGGAACTGCGCCGGCGCGGCGACCACCGTCTCCTCCCCGGTCCACTCCGGCACCGGCGCGCTGCAGGCCACCCCGGGCGCCGGCGACACCGCCGAGTGCACCCAGACCATCAGCGTGCTGCCCAACACCAGCTACACGCTGAGCGCCTGGGTCCAGGGCCCGTACGTCTACCTCGGCGCGCGCGGCACCGGCGGCACCGACCCGTCCAGCTGGTCGAACCAGAACAGCTGGAACCAGCTGTCCTCCACCTTCACCACCGGCGCGAACGCCACCAGCGTCACGGTCTACCTGCACGGCTGGTACGGCCAGAGCGCCTACCTCGCCGACGACGTGAGCCTGATCGGCCCCGGCGGCCCGTCCACCCCGAGCCCGACCGCCACCGCCACCCCGTCGCCGACCGCCACGCCCACCGCGACCGGCACGCCGACGGCCACCGCCACCCAGACCGCGACGCCCACCCAGACCGCGACGCCGACCCCCACGGCCACCGCGACCTCCACCACCCCGCCCGCCACCGGCCTGCCCGCGCACGCCGTCACCGGCTACTGGCAGAACTTCGACAACGGCTCGACCCCGCAGCGCCTCGGCGACGTGCAGAGCGCCTACGACATCATCGCGGTGTCCTTCGCCGACTCCGTGCCCACCCAGACCGGCGCGATCAGCTTCACCCTCGACCCCGGCCTGTCCAAGGCCCTCGGCGGCTACAGCGACGCGCAGTTCCGCGCCGACATCAAGGCCAAGCAGGCGGCCGGCAAGAAGGTCGTCCTCTCCATCGGCGGCCAGAACGGCGCGATCACCGTCGGCGACGCCACCGCCGGCAACAACTTCGCCAACAGCGCCTACGCGATCATCAAGGACTACGGCTTCGACGGCATCGACGTCGACCTGGAGAACGGCGTCCAGGCCGGCCCGCTCGGCAACGCGCTGCACACCCTCCAGGCCAAGGTCGGCCCCGGCTTCATCCTGACCATGGCGCCCGAGACGATCGGAATGTACAGCACCGCCGGCGCCTACTTCCAGCTGGCGCTGAACACCAAGGACATCCTCACCGTCGTCAACACCCAGTTCTACAACTCGGGCGGCATGAACGGCTGCGACGGCAAGGTCTACAACCAGGGCACCATCGACTTCATCACCTCGCAGGTCTGCACCCACATCCAGGGCGGCCTGCGGCCCGACCAGGTCGGCATCGGCGTCCCCGCCTCCGCCAAGGCGGCCGGCGGCGGCTACGTCTCGCCGACCGTGGTGAACAACGCGCTGGACTGCCTGGCCACCGGCAACAACTGCGGCAGCTTCGTCCCGCCGGCCAAGTGGCCGACCATCCGCGGCGCGATGACCTGGTCCACCAACTGGGACGCCAACAACGGCAACGCGTTCTCCAACGCGGTCGGCCCGTTCGTCCACAAGATGCCGTAACCCCCCACCGCCAATCCCCCACCGGCGCGCCGCTCCTTGAGGGTGGGGCCTGCGCGCCGGCGGCGGGGCCCGCCGTACCCGACCCGGTACGGCGGGCCCTCCCGCGTCCGGGCCGGTCCGGGCGCCACCGGGCCCGGACGCTACCGGGCCAGCACCGCCAGCAGCGCGCCGAGCAGCAGGAACGGTCCGACCGGGAGGTCGAGCCCGCGCACCGGGCGCCGACGGGCCAGCGCGACGGCGGCCCGCAGGATCGCCCAGAGCCCGGCGAGCACCACCGCGGCGAACAGCCCGCCGACCGCCACCGGCCAGCCGTACCAGCCGAGCAGCCCGCCCAGCGCGAACCCCAGCGGGGAGTCACCCGGGCCCAACGCGCCGATCCAGACCGCCAGTTCGAGCAGCGCCCCGACCGCGAGGGCCACCAGCAGGCAGCGCAGCAGCACCCCCGGGCGCCCCGCCACCAGCGCCGCCACCGACAGCAGGGCGGCCACCCCGCCGGCCAGCGGCAGGGTCAGCCGGTACGGCAGCCGGCGCACCCTGGCGTCGACGAAGCCGAGCACCACGCCGAGCCCGGCCGCCCAGCCCAGCGCCGCGGCCGACGGCCCGTCCGCCGCGTACGCCAGCCCGGCGGCGACCACGGCCGCCACCAGCTCCACCGACCAGGCCCCCGCGCCCAACCGCTCCCGGCAGCCCGGACAGCGCCCGGTGGGCGGCAGCAGCCGCACCTCGCGCCCGCACAACGGGCAGGCACCGCACCAGGGTTCGCCCTCCGGCACGGCGAACCGGGCGACCAGCCCGCGCAGCAGCGGAGCCACCAGAAATCCGGCCAGCACCGCACCGACTGCGGCTACCATCACCGGCGCACCCCCTTTTCGATCAACGCCCGCACGTCCGTGCGGCACCCGGGGACCGGGCGGGGCGCACCGACCACATCATCCAACGGGGGAACGACCATGACGAAGACCCAGTCCATCCGGAGAATCGCGGCCGGCCTGCCGGCGGCGGCACTCGTCCTGGCGCTGTCGGCCTGCGGGCCGGACAACGCCGACCCGGCAGCCGCCCCGAGCGCCCCGACCGCGCCGCCCACCGGCGCCGCCAGCGCCTCCGGCGCCGCCACGGCTCCCGGCGCCCCGACCGGCTCCGCGGCCCCCACCACCCCGGGCGCCCCGGCGGCCCCGACCACCCCGGCCGGACCGCAGCCGTCCGTCACCGCCGGCGGCAACAACGTCACCCAGGTCAGCTACGACCGCCCGCTGCCGCTCGGCAGCGCCGGCCGCTACGTCGGCAAGAGCTCGGTGGTGGACGCCGCCGCGGTCTCGATCGTCAAGGGCACCGCCGCGGAGATCGCCCCGTTCAACCTCCCGTCGACGACCACCAGCGGCAAGACGCCGTACTACGTCACCGTCTCCTTCACCAACCGCACCGGCGCCCCGCTGGCCGAGGACGCCTACATGATGCGGGTCTGGGTGAAGCCCAAGGACCACTCGGCGGGCGCGCTGCCGGCCGCGACCCTGCAGAAGGCGATCCCGCAGTGCGACACCCGGTCGCTGGTCACGCTCGCGGACGGGCAGTCCGTCAAGCTGTGTGCCGTCTATCTCGTCCCGAACGAGGCCCCGCCCAGCTTCCTCACGTACGGGAACATCCTGGACACCGCGCCCCTGGTTTGGAAGGTCGGCTGACACCCCCGCCTGCCGATCCAAGGAGGCCGCTCCGGGCGGTCCGGTGCGCGTCCCGAGACGCGCACCGGAGTGCCCGGAGGTGCCCCTAAAGTAGGCAGGCATGCAGGTCATCCAGTCCAGCAAGCTCGCCAATGTCTGCTACGACATCCGCGGCCCGGTACTCGACGAGGCGATGCGGCTGGAGGAACAGGGCCACCGCATCCTCAAGCTCAACACCGGCAACCCCGCCGTCTTCGGCTTCGAGGCACCGCCGGAGATCCTCCAGGACATCCTGCGCAACCTCTCGACCGCGCACGGGTACGGCGACTCCAAGGGCCTGCTCGCCGCCCGCCGCGCCGTGGTCATGCACTACGAGGACCGCGGCCTGCACGGGCTGAGCGTCGAGGACGTCTTCCTCGGCAACGGCGTCTCCGAGCTGATCCAGCTGGCCATGACCGCCCTGCTGGACGACGGCGACGAGGTGCTCGTCCCGGCGCCCGACTACCCGCTGTGGACGGCCTCGGTCTCGCTGGCCGGCGGCACCGCGGTGCACTACCGCTGCGACGAGCAGGCCGAGTGGTACCCGGACCTCGCCGACATCGAGGCCAAGGTCACCGACCGGACCCGGGCCATCGTGGTGATCAACCCGAACAACCCGACCGGCGCGGTCTACCCGCGCGAGGTGCTGGAGGGCATCGTCGAGATCGCCCGCCGGCACCGGCTGGTGGTCTACGCGGACGAGATCTACGACAAGATCCTCTACGACGACGCCGAGCACATCCCGCTGGCCACCCTGGCGCCCGACCTCTTCTGCGTCACCTTCAACGGCCTGTCCAAGGCGTACCGGGTCGCGGGCTTCCGCTCCGGCTGGATGGTGCTCTCCGGCGACCGGCAGCGGGCCCACAGCTACATCGAGGGCCTGGCCGTGCTGGCCTCGATGCGGCTGTGCGCCAACATGCCCGCCCAGCACGCGGTGGCCGCCGCGCTCGGCGGCCGGCAGTCGATCCGCGACCTGGTGCTGCCCGGCGGGCGGCTGCTCGCCTCGCGCGACGCGGCGTACCGGCTGCTCAACGAGATCCCGGGGGTCAGCTGCGTCAAGCCCAAGGGCGCGCTGTACGCGTTCCCGCGGCTGGACCCGAAGGTCTACAAGATCAAGGACGACGCCCAGATGGTGCTGGACCTGCTGCGCTCCCAGCGCATCCTGCTGGTCCAGGGCACCGGCTTCAACTGGCCCGAGCCGGACCACTTCCGGCTGGTCACGCTGCCCCGGGCCGAGGAGATCACCGACGCGGTGACCCGGATCGGCGACTTCCTGAGCGGCTACACCCAGCCGTGACGCCGGAACAGCTGCACGCAGCCGTAGCGCCGGAACAGCTGCACCCCGCCGCGACCCCGGCGCGCGGGGCACGGGGCGCGGGGAAAGCACTACGGCCGGAGTCCCGGCCCGGGCGGTCTCCTTGGTCGGGGAAAGACCGTCCGGGGGAACTCCGGCCGTCCTGTCACTCGGCGGGCGCGCGGTTCGTGCCGCGCGACCGCCTCTCGCTCTGCTGAGGCTCAGGCTCAGCCGAGACGCGCGACGAGGCTCCGGTACTCGTCCCACAGCTCCTTCGGGGTGTGGTCGCCGAACAGCTCCAGGTGGGCCGGCACCAGCGCGGCCTCCTGGCGCCAGATGTCGGCGTCCACGGTGAAGAGCAGGTCGAGGTCCTCCTTGGACAGCTTCAGGTCGCCGAGGTCGAAGCCGTCGACGGTCGGCAGCACGCCGATCGGGGTCTCGACGCCCTCGCCGGTGCCCTCCAGGCGCTCGACGATCCACTTGAGGACGCGGCTGTTCTCGCCGTAGCCCGGCCAGACGAACGCGCCCTCGGCGTTCTTGCGGAACCAGTTGACGTAGTAGATCTTCGGCAGCTTCGCGGCGTCCGCCTGGGCGCCGACCTTCAGCCAGTGGGCGAAGTAGTCGCCCATGTTGTAGCCGCAGAACGGCAGCATCGCGAACGGGTCGCGGCGCAGCTCGCCGACGGTGCCCTCGGCGGCGGCGGTCTTCTCGGACGCGATGTTGGCGCCGAGGAAGACGCCGTGTTGCCAGGTGAAGGACTCGGTCACCAGCGGGACGGCGGTGGCGCGGCGGCCGCCGAACAGGATCGCCGAGATCGGCACGCCCGACTGGTCCTCCCACTCGGGGGCGATGGTCGGGCACTGCGCGGCCGGGACGGCGAAGCGGGCGTTCGGGTGGGCGGCCGGGGTGCCGGACTCGGGGGTCCAGTCGTTGCCGCGCCAGTCGGTGAGGTGCGCCGGGGGCTCCTCGGTCAGGCCCTCCCACCACACGTCGCCGTCGTCGGTCAGCGCGACGTTGGTGAAGACCGTGTTGCCCCACAGGGTGTCGATGGCGTTGGCGTTGGTGTCCACGCCGGTGCCGGGGGCGACGCCGAAGAAACCGGCCTCGGGGTTGATCGCGTAGAGCTGGCCGTCGGCGCCGAAGCGCATCCAGGCGATGTCGTCGCCGATCGTCTCGACCTTCCAGCCCGGGACGGTCGGCTGGAGCATGGCCAGGTTGGTCTTGCCACAGGCCGACGGGAAGGCGGCGGCGACGTACTTGACCTCGCCGGACGGCGGGGTGAGCTTCAGGATCAGCATGTGCTCGGCCAGCCAGCCCTCGTCACGGGCCATGGTCGAGGCGATGCGCAGCGCATAGCACTTCTTGCCGAGCAGCGCGTTGCCGCCGTAGCCGGAGCCGAAGGACCAGATCTCCCGGGTCTCCGGGAAGTGCGAGATGTACTTGGTGCTGTTGCACGGCCACGGCACGTCCGACTGGCCCTCGGCCAGCGGGGCGCCGACGGTGTGCACGGCCTTGACGAAGTCGCCGTCCTCGCCGAGCTGGTCCAGCACCGCCTTGCCCATGCGGGTCATCACGCGCATCGACACGGCGACGTAGGCGGAGTCGGTGATCTCGACGCCGTACGCGGCCAGCGGGGAACCGACCGGGCCCATCGAGAAGGGCACGACGTACATCGTGCGGCCCTTCATCGCGCCGCGGAACAGTCCCTTCTCGCCCTGGAAGACCTCCCGCATCTCGGCCGGGGCCTTCCAGTTGTTGGTCGGACCGGCGTCCTTCTCCTGCTCGGAGCAGATGTAGGTGCGGTCCTCCACGCGCGCCACGTCCGTCGGGTCCGAGGCGGCGTAGTAGGAGTTGGGGCGCTTTTCCTCGTTGAGCTTCTTGAAGGTGCCCTGAGCCACCAGCAGGTCCGCGAGGCGCTGGTACTCCTCGTCGGAGCCGTCGCACCACTCGACGCGGTCCGGCTGGGTGAGCTCGGCGATCTCGTTCACCCACGCGAGCAGGCGCTGGTGGCGGGTGGGCGCGGAGGCGCTGAGAGCAGAGATCTCGTACGACACGATCGCTCCGTTTCACACCATCTCGGCGAGGAGGTGGCGTAGCGGGGGTCTGAGGGTGCTTGCAGCGTAGCTCCGGCTTCGACGCCAAACTGAGGCACAGCGTCGAAATTGACTCATCTTTTACTACAGTAAGTACGATTACCGGCCAGTAATAGGTCGCCCACATCCCGGCCCGGACACCCTCGCGGACACCTCGAACACTCCAAAACGTCCAAGAGTGATGATCGCCACTTTCCTACGCGTCAGTAACCTACGGCCCCGTAGGTAGCGGGTAGCATGCTGCGCATGACTGCTGAGCTCGTCGAGAGCACGGAGAACGAGGGCGCGGAGAACGAGGCCTCGGGACGCAAGCCGAAGTGGCGCGGCTGGCTGCACGCCGGGATGTTCCCCGCCACCGTCGCCGCCGGGATCGTGCTGATCTGCCTGGCCGACTCCACCCCCGCCAAGATCGCCTGCGCGATCTACTCGATCAGCGCCTGGCTGCTGTTCGGGGTCAGCGCGGTCTACCACCGCTTCGACTGGGGCCCGCGCGGGGACGCCGTGCTGCGGCGGCTGGACCACGCGAACATCTTCCTGATCATCGCGGGCACCTACACGCCGTTCACGATCCTGCTGCTCAAGGGCGCCGACCAGCAGGTGCTGCTCTGGGTGGCCTGGGGCGGCGCGCTGGCCGGAATAGCGTTCCGGGTGTTCTGGGTCGGCGCGCCGCGCTGGCTGTACACGCCGGTGTACATCGCGCTCGGCTGGGCCGCCGCTTTCTTCCTGCCGGACTTCCTGCACGCCGGCGGTGTCGCCGTCCTGGTGCTGATGATCGTCGGCGGAGTGCTCTACAGCATCGGCGGCGTGGTGTACGGGCTCAAGCGGCCCAATCCGTCACCGCGCTGGTTCGGCTTCCACGAGGTGTTCCACGCCTTCACCCTGGGCGCGTTCATCGTGCAGTACGTCGGGGTCTCACTGGTGGCGTACAGCGCGGCCGGCTGAACCCGGCGCGCCACGGCGGGCGGCCGCGCGGTCCACGGACCGGGCGACCGCCCGTTCCGCTGTCCAGGGGCGCTCGTACGGCGTCCGGCCCTGCGGGCGGCGCGAGTACGGCGGGTGGTCCGCCGCGCCGGCCTCCGGCCACGGCTCCACCGCCGGCCCGGCGGTGCGGCCGCGCGCCTGCCGGGCGTCCAACGCCTCGCGGGCCCGGCGGCAGCGCTCGCAGTGCGCGGCGTCCGGGGTGACGGCCGACGGCCGGTGCCCCCGCGGGGCGGCCGGCCGGTGGAGCGCCCGCCAACGGCGACCCACGTAGACCATGAGCAGCAGCACCTCGACCCCGGCGACGACCAGGACCAGCATCGCCCCGTTGATCAGATAGGCCGCGACCACGGCGAGCGCGGACGCCACCACCACCGCCGCACCCCACACCTGGGCGCTCGACTCCCTGCCGGCCATTCGACTCCCCTTTCCCGGCGCCGGGCTCGTGGTCGGCTCCGGCCGCCCCACCCCTTCTCCGCTCTCGGCACGCGTCAGTCAGCACTGACCGATTGCCACATGGTATCTACCGTCCGTCACCCGGAGCTGCCCCCGGGCGGCGAACGACAGATCAACGTTGCGTCAATTCCTTGTGCGGAAGCATTACTTCCAGGACACACCACGCAGCGCGCCCGCTCGGCTACAGGTTGACGCGCCGGGGCCGCACGCAGCACGGCGGGGCCCGGCTGTATCAGCCGGACCCCGCCGCATGTCTCGCATGGCGTACGTGTCGTGCACGTCGCACACGTCGCACACGTCGTGCATGTCGTACCCGAGAGGCCCTACCCCCGTCGGACACCCGCCCTGCGCCGCACGGCCGCACCCGCGCCCACGAGCGCGGTGACGCCCAGGGCCGCGGCCGCCGTCACGGCCGGCAGCGCCGAACCGCCGCCCGCCGCCCGCTCCTGGTCGGCCGCCAGCTGGTAGCCGCCGCCCTTGCCCTCCCGGTCGTACGCCGAGCCGGGCAGCTTGTCCCCGTACCGCTCGTGCACCAGCTTCTGGTACGCGGCCAGCGACACCCCGCCCGCGCCCACCGAGCGCCGGGCCTCGTCGTCCAGCGGCAGCACCCGGCCGTCGCGCAGCACGTACCAGGCGTTCACCTGCGGCTCGCGGAACGCCGTACCGCCACCGCCGCCGGCCGCCTTCGCCGCGTAGTCGCTCTCGTCACCACCAGAGGCGATGTTGACCACCCGCCAGGAGTCGCCCTGCCGGATCGTCCACACCGAGGCCGTCTGCCCGTCCGCCGCGACCACCTTGCTCGCGGTGAACTCGGCCTTCGCCACCGGCGCACCCGGGGCGCCGGCCACGAAACCCGCGTCCAGGGTGTACACCGGCACGGTGTCGCCGGCCAGCCGCGGCGCGGCCGCGCTCGCCGCCTGCGCCTCCTGCGCCGCACCGATGGTCAGCTGCTGGGTCGGCGGGACGCCCTTGCGGGCGAAGAAGTGGCCCACCTTGTCGAGGACGGCCTGGTCCTGGACCACGCCACGAGCGTTCGCCAGGTCCGCGGCGGGCACCGGCACCGGGGCGCCGGCCGGCCCGTCCGCGTGCGCGGCCGGGGCCAGCGCCAGCCCGAGGCCGGCGGCGAGCAGGGCGGTGACGGCGGCCCGACGGGCCTTTCCGAGGTCAGTCATGGTCACCCTCACGCGCCGATCCGGTACAGGGAGTGGGTCCACGAGAACGTGTTGTTGTTCACGTAGTAGTTGTAGTCCGCCCAGTTGTAGCGGTAGTTGGACGGCCACGGGTCGCCCCAGTACACCCAGTTGCTGCTGGTGTCGTAGCCGTAGACGACGTGCATGTGCCCGCCGCCGGAACTCCACTGGATCCGGGTCTCGATCGGCCGGTTCGCGTCCACCTCGGACTGCACGGTGCTGTAGCGCAGGTAGCCGGTGACGTACGAACCCGGGTTGATGCCGGCCCAGTCCAGCCCGTTCTGCACATCGGCCAGCGAGGCCTGGCTGTTGGGGCAGCTGGAGTTGGCCGAACGGCCGAACGCGGCGTTGCAGAACTGGTTCTGGCTGTAGTTGTAGCCGAACCAGGTGGCGATGGTGTTCCCGCTCGCCGCCCAGCACCAGTTGGTCTGCTGTTGCTGCTGCATGGTGATGTTGAGTTTCTTGAACGTGCCGGCCAGATCGGCCGTGCTGCCGGGCGCGGCAGCCTGGCGAACCTGCGCCGGGGCGCGGTCCTGGACGGGAGCGAGGCCTTGGGCGGGGGCGGCGAGCGCCGGAGCGGCCGCCACCGCGGTCAGCGCCGGGCCCAGCACGCCGAGGGCGAGCAGCGAGACCGCGCGGCGCAGCCGTATCCGTGGAACTGGCATGGGGGAAATGCCTCCTTGCACAAGCGGAGCGAGGTGCTGTGTGGGGGCGCGGTCCGGATCGCGCCATGAGCATCCCGCCACCCTCGGAGGCCGGTCAACGACCCTAAGGACCACCACAGTTCAGGTGTGAACGACCGGTCACAGGTGTGAACGCCACCCCGAAAACCCCCGCGTGGCACACCAGGGCCGGTGACAAACCGCCGCCCTGATGTGAATATTCACGGTCAAACACGGTCTGCCCGCACCCGTCCCCCAGGAGGCCGTCATCCACCGCACCGACCAGGCCGACCTCACCGCCGCCCTCCGAACCGGCCCCTTCCACCTCGCCCTGCGCACCGCCATCGCCACCCGCGGCCTCGCCCTCCACCGCATCCGACGCCACCTCGCCCTGCGCGGCGTCCACGTCGGCCTCACCAGCCTCAGCTACTGGCAACAAGGCCGCCGCCGCCCCGAACGCCCCGAATCCCTCCGCGCCGTCGCCGCCCTCGAAGACGTCCTCGACCTCCCCGAACACTCCCTCACCCGCCTGCTCGGCCCCCGCCGCGCCGCCGACACCACCCCCGCTGGCCCACCCGTACGCCCCTACCGCGACCTCATCTCCCCCGCCACCGCCGTCGACGACCTGCTCGCCACCATCGCCGGCCCCCGCGACACCGGCCTGCACACCATCACCCACATCGAACGCATCCGCCTCGGCCCCGACCGCCAACTCGCCCGCCGCGACTCCCAACACGCCCTCCGCGCCCACCGCGACGGCATCGACCGCTACCTCGCCCTCTACCAGGGCGACCCCGGCAGCGACATCACCCGCGTCGGCGTCCGCGCCGAAGAGAACTGCCGCCCCGGCCGCATCCGCCGCGACCAGACCCACCACCTGCTCGTCGCCGAACTCCTCCTCGACCGCCGCCTACGCGCCGGCGACACCCACCTCCTCGGCTACGGCTTCGACGACACCCCCTCCCCCGACCCCAGCTGCGAATACGTCCGCGGCTTCAACTCCGGCGCCGGCCAGTACGTCCTCCAGATCACCTTCCACCCCGCCGCCCTCCCCGTCCGCTGCCACCGCTTCGCCCTCCACTCCCCGGGCGAAGCCCCCTACGAGACAGAGGAACTGACCCTGGACGGCCACCACTGCGTCCACCTGGTCGCAACGGCACTGCGACCGTGCCTGCTGGGAATCAGGTGGGACTGGGAGTGACGGGGGCGACGTCAGTGCGACCAGTACGGGTCGTCGACCACATCGACCTTGGCGTCGAGCGATGTTCGGACGAGCGGGGGCACGGGCTTGTACTCATGGGCGGTCTGGTACAGCACCCCGATGGCCTCTGCCCTGAACGTCACCAGGTAGCTCGAGTCTTGCTGGGCCCTCGCGTAGAACGTCAGGAACGTCTCCCCACCCACGTCTCCCATACCCCGCAGGGCCTGAGTCTCATCGGCGGGGTCCGACCGATCGACCACCCGGCTCCCAAGTGCCTTCCAGGCTTGGGTCACCTGATCCATCAAGGTCGGCAGTTTTGCCCGCGAGACCGCGGTCCGCACGGTGACGATCTCGGTGACGGCCGAACCCATACTCCGCTCGCCGTCCCAGAGATCGTCCTCCCTCCGCACCTCGAACTCTGCCCCCGCATAGGTGAATGAAGGCGAAACTCCATCCATGGTGGCGCGCAGGGCATGGTCGATCCGGCCCTTCCCCTCGCCTGTCCCCACCCGGCCCGATCGATCGGCCAACGCCAATGGCCCGTACCCGTTGGCGAACAGCACCGCACCGAGGGCCACCGTGACGACGAACGACAGCACGATCGAGCCGATCACCTTCCAGCGGGTCGTCATCGGCCCTCCGTCAGGTGAACGTCGTCGGCCTTGCCCGTCACGATCGAGGCGATGTTGCCCAGCGAGGGGCCGCCGGTCTCCGGGGCCAGGTACTTGGTGTGCATCCCGAAGTCCTCCCAGCTCCACGACTTGCTCCAACCGTCGACGGTGAAGCGCTTGGCCCCGAAGGACTCGCTCGCGGGGTCTCTCCCGTACCAGAGGTCGTGCGGGTCGGCACCGACCAAGCCGCCGAAGGGCCAGGGCACCGTCGCGGCGTTCGCCGAGGGGATTTGGGTGACCGGGTCGTTGCCGGCCGCTCCCGCCCACACATGTCCGGCGGGCATCCCCAGGTCCGAGGCGTGTGTCACGCCGACACCGGGACTGCCGATGATCACCACGTCGTCCGGCAGCGTGTAGTTCCCCTGGTGGGCGGCCATCTTCGTGGCCTGCCCGACGAGGAGCGAGCCGTAACTGTGCCCCATCGAGGTGATGTGCGGGCCCTGGCCGCTCGTATTGGTCGCCCGGAGCCCGGTGACGAACCTCGCGTAATCGGGTGCACCCTTGACCGCCCGCTCGGGCGTGGCCGCTTTGATGTCGATGTCCGGCGGGTCGTAGCCGAGCCAGATGATGGAGGCCGCCGATCCACCGGGCTTGATCTTCTTGTTGGCCTCTCGCCAGACGTTCAACGCGTTTTCCGACTCGTTGGTGCCGGGCGTCGTGCCTGGCTTCGCCGCGCCGAGCGAATCGGGGGTGGTCGTGATCCCGGGCACGTAGGAGGAGATGTCGGTGGCGGTGTCGGGGTTTCCGAAGGACAGGATCGCGCGGCCTTGGCCTTCCGCTCCGACGCCGATCAGGTAGGTGGGTGGCCGACCGTCCTTCGCCTGGGAATCCTGGGCGAGGCGCTCTTGGATGGGCTTGAGCTTCTGGTATTCCGCCTCTTCTTCCTTCGTCCGGTTCCTGCCTTCGAGTTCCCTCATCCGCTTGTCCAGGTACGTCTGGTTGACCCGATCTCGCACCTCCACCGGGACCCCGTCCAGGTTTCCGATGTTCTCCGGGTGGTGGTCGATGTACCACTGCCGGCCCGCCGGGTCGAGGCCGTTCCACCAGTTGTTGACCTCCGTCGGGGGCGCCCCCACGGCGGGCATGTCCCTGAGGTAGGGGGAGCCCGGGCTGTTCGCGGCCTTCTGGTCGGCCTCGGCGACGGCGAGGGTCAGCCCCGACTTGCTGGTGGCGTGCTGGGTGAAGCCCTTGAGCAGCCCCGCCAGGGTCTGGTCGGCCGCACTCGCCTCCGTGATGGCGGCATTGATCCGCTTGGCGACGTCCTCGGCCGCCGTCTTCTGTTTCGTCTCCCAGGTGGCGTCCACGGGGCCGGTCGCCGGGGGCCAGCTCACCGTCCCGGTGTCGCTGACCGCCAGTCCCTTGGCGGTGGCGTCGACGAGGGCCTGCCGGAGTTTCGACTGGGCGAGCCCGAAGAGGTCCGCGTGGTCCCGTAGGGTCTGGCCGATGGCGGCCAGTTCGGTTTCGGCGGCGTGCAGTTGGCTGGTGGTGCCGTCCAGTGAGCGGAAGGCGGCGTCGGCCGCCGGGCCGGTCCAGCCGGATCCGTGGACCCGGTCGGCGGTACCGCTCTTCCAGTCGGCGGTGTGCTGCGTGTACGCCTTGTGCAGCGCGTCGTAGGCGTCCGCCGCCGTGTGCAGGTCCTCCGGCTTGGCGTTCTTCAGGCTCGCGAGATCGAGGCGGTTCTCTCCCGCTTGCCGATCCGTGTCAACCATGAGTGCACCCCCCAGTACTCGCCGCTACCATAGCCCACGACCGACATCGGACGTCCGGGGGGACATCGTGCCGAGCGACCCAGGATTCACCGTCAAACCGGGCGAGTTGACCGCGGCCGGGAACAGCGCGCTGGCCGTCGCCGGGAAAGTGCCCGACGAGACCGCGAAGTTGGCCGAGCCGAGCGCCAAGGCGGCCGGGAGTCTGGCGGGTTGGCAGAGCGGGGCGGCGTTGCGGGGGTGCGGTGCGGCCTGGAAGGCGCTGTTGGACGGCCTGGCCGGTGACATGAAGTCGGCCGGCGGCAATCTGCTGACCTGCGCGCAGACGTATGTGAACGCGGACCATCTGCCGGCACCCGTCGCGACTTCGGCCGCCGACCCCTTCAACACGAAGGTGGTCGGCGGCCGTCCGGTCGACTACGCGTGACTTCCGTCCTGCGTCGTGAAGTCCAGGGTCAGGCAGTCCTCGACCGGCCGGTAGCCGATCTGCTGGTAGATGGAGTTGCTGGTCGGGTTGGCGAGGTCGGTGTAGAGCAGGACCTCGGCCGCCCCTTGGGCGAGGGCGTGTGCGGAGGCGGCGGCGGTGACGGCGCTGGCGTAGCCGCGTCCGCGCTGGTCGGTCGGGGTGTAGACGGGGCCGATGCGGGACATGCCGGCGATCACCGGGCTGCTGCCGGCCAGGGCGACGGGGCGGCGGCCGTCCTCCCACAGGTGGAGGCCGCCGGTGGCGATCCGGTCGTCGACGGACTGGGGGATGTTGGGCAGGTCGACCCCGGCTTCGGCGAGGAACTCCTCGTACCAGCGGATCGCCAGTTCGCGGTCGGCCGGTGTGGCCGGTCGGTGGTGGCCGGCGGGCGGACGGGGCGGGTCGGTCAACTCGCCGAGCCGGTAGAGCCGTTCGTTGAAGCGGACGGACTGGTCGGCGCCGGTGGCGGCGGTCCAGGCCGCGGCGAAGGCCCGGACCGCGTCCGCACCTCCGCCGACGCCGGACACCTCGGTGAACTCGCTCCCGGCGGCGGCCAGTTCGACCGCCAGCTCGGCTGCCGCCGCCGGTGTGCAGGAGAGCCGGGGGCTGAACGGCGGCGTCTGGAGGAAGGCTCCTTCGACCGGGCCGCCGTCCACCGGGCGCCACCAGCCGAAGACCGGTGGCCGCTGCCCGAACACGTCCAGGCCGCGTTCGGCCAGCCGGTGGACGACCGTGAGCAGGACGGTGCTCTCGGCCGGGCGGGCGGCGAGGAATTCTTCCGCGTGGCGCCGGAAGTCGTCGAACGAGCTGCTCAAGGTCCAGGTCATGGCCCATTCTGGCCCGGCCGCGCCCCTCCCACCAGCGGATTATTCGACGACGACGCCCAGCCGCTCGCCGAGGACTGCCGGGTCGGTGGTCGGCGCTTCGCAGGCGAAGTGCCGGCAGACGTAGGCGGCGGGCGCTCCGCCGACCAGCGGCCGGTCCGCCAGCAGCGGCACCTCCGCACCGCCGTCCTCCACTGAACCGTCCGCCGAACCATCCGCCGGGCGAGCCGCCGGGCGCGCCGCCGAACCGTCCGCCAGACCCGCCGGCGAGCCCACCGCGACGACCGCCCCGGGCGCGGTGCCGAGCAGCGCGGCCCGGCGCAGTGCGGCGGTGGCCGGGTCGTCGGCCGGGCCGACGACGGCGACTTCACGCGGCCCGTCGAGCAGCGCCTCGGCGACGGCGAGGCCCCAGCCGATGAACCGGGGGGCCCGGGACGCGAGCGAGCCGACGATGCCGAGGGCCCGTTCGGCGGCCGTCCGGTGCCGGTCGGAGCCGGTGTAGGCGGCGTAGGTGAGCAGGGCGCCGGCGGCGGCGGTCCAGCCGGACGGGGTGGCGTTGTCGGTGGGGTCCTGGGGGCGCCGGATGAGTTCCTCGGCGTCGTCGGCGGTGTCGTAGAGCGCGCCGGAGGCCTCGTCGGTGAAGTGCTTGAGCACGGTGTCGAGGAGTCCGCCGGCCAGTTGCAGCCAGGCGGCGTCGCCGGTGACGGCGTACAGGGCCAGGAAGCCCTCGGCGGTGTCGGCGTAGTCCTCCAGGACGCCCGCGTTGGTGCCGGCCCGGCCGTCGCGGGAGGTGCGCAGCAGTCGACCGTCGGGGGTGAGGTGGACGGCGAGCAGCAGGTCGGCGGCACGTTCGGCGGCCTCGACGAGGTCGGGGCGCTCCAGGAGGGCGCCCGTCTCGGCGAGGGCGGCGATGGCGAGGCCGTTCCAGGCGGCGACGACCTTGTCGTCGCGGGCGGGGGCGGGCCGCCGGGTGCGGGCTTCGAAGAGCCGGGCGCGGATGGTCTCGTACTCGGCGAAGTCCTCGGGATCGGCGAGGAGTTGGAGGACGGAAGCGCCGTGTTCGAAGGTGCCGCCGGCGGTGACGGTGAACAGCCGGGCGGCGGTGGCCGCGTCGGCGGGGCCGAGCAGGTCGACCAACTGGCCTGGCTCCCACACGTAGTAGGCGCCTTCGGTGGACTTCCCGGTCTCCTCGTCGAGGCTGTCGGCGTCCAGCGCGGATGCGAACGCGCCTTCGGGGGTGCGCAGTTCGCGCAGCAGGAAGTCGGCGGTGGTCAGCGCGGTCCGGCGGGCCAGCGGGGAGCCGGTGGACCGCCACAGGTGCAGGTAGGCGCGCAGCAGCAGGGCGTTGTCGTACAGCATCTTCTCGAAGTGCGGCACGACCCAGCCGGCGTCGACCGCGTACCGGGCGAAGCCGCCGCCGAGTTGGTCGTGGATGCCGCCGCGGGCCATCGCCTCGCCGGTGCGGACGGCCATCTCCAGGGCCGCCTCGGAGCCGGTGCGGGCGTGGTGGCGCAGCAGGAACTCGACGACCATGGCCGGCGGGAACTTGGGCGCGCCCCCGAAGCCGCCGTGCCGGTCGTCGAACTCCCGACTGAGGGCGACCAGCGCCTGGTGCAGATCGGCACCGGCGGGCGGGTGGTGGGCACCGGCCGAGTAGACGGCGGCACGCTCGGCGAGGTCGGCCCGGATCCGCCCGGCGACCTCCGCGACCTCCTGCCGCCGGCCCCGCCAGGCGGCGTCGACGCCTTCCAGCACCTGCCGGAAGGACGGCATCCCGTGCCGGGGCTCGGGCGGGAAGTAGGTGCCGAAGTAGAACGGCTCCTTGTCGGGCGTGAGGAACACCGTCATCGGCCAGCCGCCCTGCCCGGTGGCGGCCTGCACGGCCTCCATGTAGACGGCGTCGACGTCGGGCCGCTCCTCCCGGTCCACCTTGACGGCGACGAACCGCTCGTTCAGGTACCCGGCGACCCCGGCATCCTCGAAGCTCTCGTGGGCCATCACGTGACACCAGTGGCACGCCGCGTACCCCACACTCAGCAGCACCGGCACCCCCCGCCGCTCAGCCTCGGCGAACGCCTCCGGCCCCCAGGGCCACCAGTCGACCGGGTTCTCGGCATGCTGCAGCAGGTACGGCGAGGTCGCGTCCGCGAGACGGTTCGGCATGCCCCCATCCTCGCGCATCGGGGGCCGGGCGCCGGGACGCCGGCTGCGGCGAGCCGGGCCCCGCGCGCGCCCGCGCGCTACTCCTTGGGGGCTTCCGGCTCCTCCGCGAAGTCGACCTTCTTGAACTGCCGGTTCATGGACTTGGCCAGGAACCAGGTGGCCACGCCGAGGGCGGCGAAGACGACGAAGCCGAGGAGTCCGGGGGTGACCTTGGCGTCGTCGACGGCGAGGTCGGCGGCGAGGTTGACGAGGTTCACGGGGGCGCTCATATCTCTATGGTGGCCCGGCTCACGGGGAGCCGGGCCATCGGGGGGTGGTTCAGTCGCGCGTGTCGGCGGCCTCGACGGCCAGGGTGGGGGTGCGCAGGCCGGCGAACAGGTCGTCCTCCGGCAGGTCCACGTCGATCAGGGTACGGGCGAGTTCGTAGTCCTCGGTGGGCCAGACCTCGCGCTGGACGTCCAGCGGGACGCGGAACCACGGCCCGTCGGGGTCGATCTGGGTGGCGTGGGCGATCAGGGCGCGGTCGCGGGTCTCGAACCAGTCGCCGCAGCTCACCCGGGTGGTGATCTCGCGCTCCTGGCGGCCGCTCTTCTCCCAGCCCGCGATCCACTCGCCGTACGGCGAGTCGTGGCCGTGCTCGGTGAGGTACTGGTGCAGGGCGCGGATGCGGCCCATCGGGAAGCCGTGGTTGTAGTAGACCTTCAGCGGCTGCCAGGGCTCGCCGGCCTCCGGGTAGGCGTCCGGGTCGCCGGCGGCGTCGAAGGCCAGCATGGTGATCTTGTGGGTCATGATGTGGTCGGGGTGCGGGTAGCCGCCGTTCTCGTCGTAGGTCGTGATGACCTGCGGCTTGAACTCCCGGATCAGCCGGACCAGCGGTTCGGCCGCCTCCTTCACGTCCTCCAGGGCGAAGCAGCCCTCGGGCAGCGGGGGCAGCGGGTCGCCCTCGGGCAGGCCGGAGTCGACGAAGCCGAGCCAGGCCTGCTTGACGCCCAGGATCGCCCGGGCCTCGTCCATCTCCTTGCGGCGCACCTCGTGGATGTTCTCCTCGATGTACGGGTCCCCCTGGAGCTTGGGGTTGAGAACCGACCCGCGTTCGCCCCCGGTGCAGGTGGCCACGAGCACGTCCACTCCCTGCTCGACGTACATGGCCATGGTGGCCGCGCCCTTGCTGGACTCGTCGTCCGGGTGGGCGTGCACCGCCATCAGTCGCAACTGCTCAGTCAACGCCTTGCGTTCCTTCCACATATCGGGCGTTCCGCGAAGTCCGGTCCGCCCACCGTACGAGCCGCTCACGTCGGGGCCGCGTCGCCGCGGGACCGGCCGCGGACGTACCCCGGCCCGGTCGAGCCCCGCCCCCGCCGGACCGGCCGCGGGCGTGCCCCTCCTATAGTGACGGACTGGAGGAGCGTCGCATTCCCCCGCACCACCCGCGCGGCCCCTCCCGTCAGGAGAGGACTGGGTCCAATGAACGCGAGCACCACCACCCCGCAGCTGCCCGAGGGGCGCTACGGCCGGCGCGGCGACCGCGATTCGGACCGCCGCCTGAAGGTGGCCGGCGCGGTCTGCGGCGTGCTGGGCCTGGGCCTGGTGGCCTGGCTGGGCGGCTCCTACCTGCTGCGCGAGACCACGATCAACGGCTCGGTGCCGACCTTCCAGGCGGTCTCGGACTCCGAGGTCGAGCTGCACCTGGCGGTGCGCAAGAGCGGCGGGACGGCCGGCAGCTGCACGGTCCGCTCGCAGGGGTCGGACGGCTCGGTGGTCGGGGTGGCCGACTTCCCGGTGCCGGCCGGCGGCTCCAGCTACGACGCCGTGGTCACGCTGCGGACCACCGCCCGCGGCACCACCGCCGAACTGCTGGGCTGCACGCCGGCGAAGAAGTAAGCCCGCGAAGAGGTAGGCCCGCGAAGAAGCGCGAAGAAGTAGGCCCGGCCGCCTCCGCAGGGAGTCCGTCCGGCCGCCTGCGCAGGAGGCCCGCCCGCCGAGTCGCACCGGCACCGCGCCCCGCTCACCGGTACTCTGCCGGGCACCACCGGTACTCTGCCGGACACCGGCGCATAACCGATCGGGAGAACGGGCATCCGTAGGAAGTCCCGCACCCGGCCCGGCACGCACCACCGCCGTACACCGTGGCGCATTCGCTGTACACCGTGGCGCAACGCCGACGTCAATGGCGCGCCAACGACCCTTCTGCTTGTCGGCAGGACTTGTTAGGCTCGTGGTTTCGCCCCTTCCGCACCGGATGGTACGGGAGCGGGCGTTGCTTTGTAGTTACGACCGATATCACCACCAACCCTGCTGACGACTCACACCCGCAGCACAGCCCCAGCACCTACGAGGAGCACCCGTGACCCAGACCAGTGAGAACGTGACCTGGCTCACTCAGGCCGGCTACGACCAGCTGAAGGCCGAGCTGGATCACCTGACCGGGCCCTGGCGCATCGAGATCGCCCAGAAGATCGAGGCGGCGCGCGAGGAGGGGGACCTCAAGGAGAACGCCGGCTATCACGCGGCCAAGGAGGAGCAGGGCAAGTACGAGCTGCGCATCCGCCAGCTGACCCAGCTGCTGGAGCGCGCCAAGGTCGGCGAGGCGCCGGCCGACTCGGGTGTGGTGGCCCCGGGCATGGTCGTCACGGTCGCCTTCGACGGCGACGAGGACGACACCATGGAGTTCCTGCTCGCCTCGCGCGAGGTCGCCGGCTCCGACACCATGGACGTCTACTCGCCGCAGTCGCCGCTGGGCCGCGCGATCGACGGCAAGCAGATCGGCGACGAGGCGACCTACGAGCTGCCGAACGGCAAGCCCGCCATGGTGAAGATCGTCAAGGTCGTGCCGCACGCCGGCTGACCAAGCCTGATCCGGTCTGATCCGGCCTGACCAGACCTGACCGACCGACGAGGGCGGCCGCGGAGTCCACGGACTCTGCGGCCGCCCTCGCGGCGTACTTGGCGCGGTTCAGCCCACGGCCGAGCGGTACTTGCGCACCGACAGCCAGGAGAACACCGCGGTGATCAGCACCGACCACAGCACCGACACCAGCGCGGCGTGCTGCATCGGCCAGGTGGCGTCCACCGGGCCGACCTGGTTGCCGAACAGGTCCCGGCAGGCCTGCACGGTGGCGCTGAACGGGTTCCAGTACGCGACCGTCTGCAGCCAGCCCGGCATCGAGCTGACCGGCACGAAGGCGTTGGAGACGAAGGTCAGCGGGAACAGCCAGATCAGGCCGGCCGAGGTGGCCGCCTCGGGGCTGCGCACCGAGAGGCCGATCAGCGCGCCGATCCAGGAGAACGCGTAGCCGAGCAGGAGCAGCAGGCCGAAGGCGCCGAGCGCGTTGAGCACGCCGTCGTGGATCCGCCAGCCGACCAGCAGCGCGACCAGGGCCAGCACGATCACGGTGAACGCGGTCTGGCACAGGTCGGCGAGGGTGCGGCCGACCAGCACCGCCGAGCGGGCCATCGGCAGCGAGCGGAAGCGGTCCACCAGGCCCTTGGTCATGTCCTCCGCGATCCCGGCGGAGGCGCCGGCGACGGCGAAGGTGACGGTCTGGGCGAAGATGCCGGCCATCAGGAACTGGATGTACGAGTCGGAGCTGGAGCTCGCCCCGGGGATCTTGATCGCCCCGCCCATCACGTACGAGAACAGCAGCACGAACATGACCGGCTGCATCAGCCCGAAGACCACGATCTCGGGGATCCTGGTCATCCGGCGCAGGTTGCGCTTGGCGACCACCCAGGAGTCGTGCAGGGTGGCGGCGATGCCGCGGCGCTGCCTGGGCATCGCCTCGCCGATGGCGTGCTCGGTGGCGGTGCTCATCTCAGCGCTCCGTTCCGGCCGCGACGGCCTGCTTGTCCGGTCCCTGGCCGTCGGAGCCGTCCGACCCCTCGGCGGACGGCCCCTCGGCGGGCGGCCCCTCGGCGGACGGCCCGCCCTTGCCCCGGCCGCCCCGGCCGCGGCCGCCGGAGCCGTTCTCCTCCTCCACCGTCTCGGCGACGTGGCCGGTGAGGGTGAGGAACACGTCGTCCAGGGTCGGGCGGCGCAGGCCGATGTCGTCGATCTCGATGCCGCGGGCGTCGAGTTCGCGGATGACGTCGGCGAGCACCCGGGCGCCGCCGCTGACCGGCACGGTGATCCGGCGGGTGTTCTTCTCCACCGCCGGCTCGCCCAGCGCGTACCCGGACAGCGCCGCGACCGCGTCGGCGACCAGGCCCGGCTCGTGCACCACGACCTCTATCCGCTCGCCGCCGATCTGGGCCTTGAGCTGGTCGGCGGTGCCGCGGGCGATCACCCGGCCGTGGTCGACGACGGCGATGTCGTGCGCCAGCCGGTCGGCCTCCTCCAGGTACTGGGTGGTGAGCAGCAGCGTGGTGCCCTGCTCGACCAGGGTCTCGATGACCTCCCAGAGCGCGAGCCGGTTGCGCGGGTCGAGGCCGGTGGTCGGCTCGTCGAGGAACATCACCGGCGGCCGGACGACCAGCGCGGCGGCGAGGTCGAGACGGCGGCGCATGCCGCCGGAGTAGGTCTTGGCGGTGCGGTCCTTGGCCTCGGTGAGGTTGAACCACTCCAGCAGCTCCAGCGCCCTCACCTTCGCCTGACGGGCGCTCATCTGGTAGAGCTCGCCGACCATCTGGAGGTTCTCGAAGCCGGTGAGGTACTCGTCGACCGCCGCGTACTGGCCGGACAGGCCGATCAAGCTGCGGACCTTGTTGGGGTGCTTGAGCACGTCGACGCCGGCGACCACCGCGCGGCCCGAGTCGGGGCGCAGCAGGGTGGTGAGGACCCGCACGGTGGTGGTCTTGCCGGCGCCGTTCGGGCCGAGCAGCCCGAGCACCGTGCCCTCGGGGACGTCGAGGCTGACGCCGTCCAGGGCTCGTACGTCGCCGAAGGTCTTGACCAGGTTCTCGGCTTGGATGGCTGGCGCCATGGCCTGCCTCATCTCCTCGGACGAATATGGGCGATCTGTCACACTCTGCCCCTTTTTCGGGCATGCGGGCGACTCGGTTTTCGCCTACCACGGCACAGAACGCGATGTATCGCGAGTCTGGCAGCACGCGATATATCGCGTCAAGGCATAGGGCTCCGCCATCGTGACAGGGACCACTGACATCCACCGAGATCCGCCGAGATCCACCGAGGCCCGCCCCGCACCGTCCGGCGCCCGAGACACCCGGCCCCCCCAAGCGCCTGAGGCGCCCTCCGAACTCAGCTGGAAACGACGTACCCCGCGTCCCGCAGCTCGCCGACCACGGCCGCGCAGTGCTCCGGCCCCTTGGTCTCCAGGTGCAGGTCCACCTCGACCTCGGTCAGCCCCAGCCGCGGGTCGATCCGCACGTGCGCGACGTCCAGCACGTTGGCGTCCAGCCTGGTCAGCACCCCCAGCAGGTCGGCCAGCGAGCCCGGCTTGTCCGCCAGCCGCACCCGCAGCGACAGGTACCGGCCGGCCGCCGCCAGCCCGTGCCGCAGCACCCGCTGCATCAGCTGCGGGTCGATGTTGCCGCCGGACAGCACGGCCACCACCGGCCCCTCGAAGGAGTCCGGCTGCTCCAGCAGCGCCGCGATCGGGGCCGCCCCGGCCGGTTCGACCACCAGTTTCAGCCGCTCCAGGCCGAGCAGCAGGGCCCGCGACAGCGCGTCCTCGGAGACCGTCCGGACGCCGTCCGCCAGCGAGTTGATCACCTCGAACGGGATGTCCCCGGGCCGGCCGACCATGATCCCGTCGGCCATCGTGGCGTAGTGCTCCAGTGACACCGGCCGCCCGGCCGCCAGCGAGGGCGGGTACGCGGCCGCGCCCGCCGCCTGCACCCCCACCACCCGGACGTCCGGCCGCAGCGGCTTGACCGCCGCCGCGATCCCGGCCAGCAGGCCGCCGCCGCCCACCCCGACCAGGATGGTCCGCACCTCGGGGCACTGCTCCAGGATCTCCAGTCCGACGGTGGCCTGGCCGGTGACCACGTCCCAGTGGTCGAAGGGGTGGATGAACACCGCGCCGGTCGCCTCCGAGTACCGCTGCGCGGCCTGCAACGCCTCGTCCACCGTGGCGCCGTGCAGCCGCACCTGCGCGCCGTACTCCCGGGTCGCCGCGACCTTGGGCAGCGGCGCCGCGACCGGCATGAACACGGTCGAGTGCACCCCCAGCAGCGCGGCCGCCAGCGCCACCCCCTGCGCATGGTTGCCCGCGCTCGCCGCCACCACCCCGCCGGCCCGCTGCACCGGCGAGAGCCCGGCGATCCGCACGTACGCGCCGCGCAGCTTGAACGAACCGGTGCGCTGGAGGTTCTCGCACTTCAGGTGGACCGGCGCGCCGATCAGCCCGGACAGGTACCGGCTGCCCTCCATCGGCGTCACCCGGGCGATTCCGGCGAGCATCTTCTGGGCGCCGCGGACGTCGTCGAGGGTGACCGGCCAGTTGTGCATAACGCCAGCCTACGGTGGTCGACACCGGCAATCCGGGACGTCGGGGCTGTTCCCGGGCCCGCTCCGCCCGCGTACGCTGCTGCTTCTGAGCCTCCCTCACCGCACGACGATCGTGAGCCGCGATGACGACGACCTCGCCCCAGGCCACCGACCGCACCGACCCCGTGCACGCCCGACTCCAGTACCAGCTGGCGGTGTTCGCCCGCCGGATGGACCAGGTCCGGACCACCGGCGGCGGTCTCGGCGCGCTGGACCGGGCCGCCTACCTGCTGCTCGACCGCCTGGAGCGGCACGGGCCCGCCAACGTCAAGGCGCTGGCCGAGTCGCTCGGCGTCGACTCCTCCACGGTGACCCGGCAGGTCGCCCCGCTGGTCGCGGGCGGGCTGGTCGGCCGGGTCCAGGACCCGGCCGACCGCCGCGCCGTACGCCTCGCGCTGACCCCGGTCGGCTCCGGCCGACTGGCCGAAGTCCGCGACGGGCGGGCCGAGTTGACCCGCCGCCTGACGGCCGACTGGCCGCCCGAGGAGCAGCAGGCGTTCTGCGCCCTGCTGGCCCGCTTCAACCACGCGATGGAGTCGTACACGGCGGACCAGCAGGGCCAGTGACCGCCGACGGCCGGAGGCCGTCCCTCGCGCCCGGACCGATCGGCCGTCGACACACAGCCGAACGGGTGCATTAACACGATTTTCAGATGACAACACCAGTGAGTCGCGATGCTCGGCCCTCCAGCCCGGAACACTCCGAGGGCCCCATTGGGTCCACATGGTGAGAGGACTGAGGTGAAGCCCAGTCAGAACCCGGTGACCACCGTCACCTGGAGACGCCGACTCGGCAGGACGGTGGGTTCCGTCCTGGCCCTGACGCTCGTGCCCTTCGGCATGTCACTCGTCGCACCACCGGCCGCGTACGCGGCCGGTCTCCCGGGCGGCCTCGGGCCGTGCCTGGGTGCGGACTGTCCCGCGACGTTCCCCCCGGTCAACAACGGTCCCTTCGCAGGCCGCGACGCCGGAATCAACATCTTCGTCGGCGGCGACTTCAACGTCGGCGGTTCCGCCGCGGAGGCCGAGGGGCACGTGGTGACCCTCGGCAACTTCGACCTGAACAAAGCCCCGGGAGCCAGCTCCGTCTACAACATCGGCATCGTCGGCGTCGGCTCACGGGTCCCCCCGCCGGACGGCGCCGACTTCCTCACCGCCGGAGGCAACGTCACGGTGGCCCCGGGGCAGAGGCTCCTGGCGGAGGGCGGCGTCGTCCGCTACGCGGGCACGGCCACGGGCACCATCGTCGGTACGAAGGTCCAGGAAGCGCAGGCCGTAGCCGCCTACACGCCACTGCGCGGCCAGCTGCAGACGGCGAGCGAGTGCTACGCCGGGGTCGGCACACCCCGCCCCGCCACCGGAACCGCGGTCAACCAGGGGTTCCAGACCCTGTTCACCGGTGACGGCACCTCCGCACTCCAGGTCTTCAACGTCGACTTCGACATCGCCGGGAACGGAGGCTCCACCCAGGGCATCGCGTTCGCCGGCATCCCCGCGAACGCGACGGTACTCGTCAACCTCGTGGGCGGCGCCCGCACCATCAACACCTACAGCGGGAGCCTCCAGGACACCGATCCCTGGAACCGGCTGCGCGAGCGCCTCCTGTGGAACTTCCCCGCCGCGACGTCCGTCACGCTCAAGGGATCGGGGCAGTTCCAGGGCAGTGTGCTGGTCGGCAACCCGGCCAGCACCGCCACCATGAGCCTGCCCGGTCTGAACGGACGGTTCTTCACCACCGGTTCGCTGCTGCAGAACTCCGGCTCGGGGATGACCGGGACCGAGTTCCACGCCTACCCCTTCAACGGCGATCTTCCGGCGTGCGGAAGTCCCACTCCCACCGCCTCGACCAGCGTGACGAAGGTCGACTCCGTCACGGGGCAGCCCCTGGCGGGAGCCACCTTCCAGCTGTGGCGTGAGACCAACGGCGTCCCCGGCCTCCAGACCTCGGGGGCCACCCCGGACACCGAGGTGGGCGCCCCCTGCACCACCGGGGCGAACGGCGTCTGCTCCACGGCCGGCCTCCCGCTCGGCACCTACTACTGGCAGGAGACCGCCGCACCCCCCGGTTACGACCTGCCGCCGCCCGCGGTGACGACCGTGGTCCTCGACACGAACGGGCAGAACGTCCCGGTCACCGTCCAGGACACCAAATCCCCGATCGTCGAGACCGGGTCCACCAGCGTGACCAAGGTCGACTCCGCCACCGGGCAACCGCTGGCCGGCGCGACCTTCCAGCTGTGGCACGAGACCAACGGCGTCCCCGGCCTCCAAACCACCGGAACCAACCCCGACACCCCCGTCGGCTCCCCCTGCACCACCGGAGCGAACGGCACCTGCTCCACGGCCGGCCTCCCCCTCGGCACCTACTACTGGCAGGAAACCGCCGCACCCCCCGGCTACGAACTGCCGGAACTCAACGTCACCACCGTCGTCCTCAACACCAACGGACAGAACGTCCCGATCACCGTCCAGGACACCAAAGCCACCGCCCCGACCGCGTCCACCAGCGTGACCAAGGTCGACTCCGCCACCGGACAACCCCTGGCCGGCGCCACCTTCCAGCTCTGGCACGAGACCAACGGCACCCCCGGCCTCCAAACCACCGGAACCAACCCCGACACCCCCGTCGGATCCCCCTGCACCACCGGAGCGAACGGCACCTGCTCCGCAACCGGCCTCCCGCTGGGCACCTACTACTGGCAAGAAGTATCGGCACCCAACGGCTACGACCTGCCGGAACTCAACGTCACCACCGTCGTCCTCGACACCAACGGACAGAACGTCCCGATCACCGTCCAGGACACCAAGACCATCGCCCCGACCGGCTCCACCACGGTCACCAAGGCCGACTCCGCCACCGGACAACCACTGGCCGGCGCCACCTTCCAGCTCTGGCACGAGACCAACGGCACCCCCGGCCTCCAAACCACCGGAACCAACCCCGACACCCCCGTCGGATCCCCCT
>NZ_JBHXMU010000026.1:0-11579 GCF_042720685.1 Kitasatospora sp. NPDC058492 | reverse complement strand
CTGCACCACCGGAGCGAACGGCACCTGCTCCGCAACCGGCCTCCCGCTGGGCACCTACTACTGGCAGGAGACCGCCGCACCCCCCGGCTACGACCTGCCGCAGCCCGCGGTGACGACCGTGGTCCTCGACACCGACGGACAGAGCATCCCCGTCACCGTCCAGGACACCAAGACCACCACCCCGACCGGCTCCACCACGGTCACCAAGGTCGACTCCGCCACCGGACAACCACTGGCCGGCGCCACCTTCCAGCTCTGGCACGAGACCAACGGCGTCCCCGGCCTCCAAACCACCGGAACCAACCCCGACACCCCCGTCGGCTCCCCCTGCACCACCGGGGCGGACGGCGTCTGCTCCGCGGACAACCTTCCGTTCGGCACCTACTACTGGCAGGAGACCACCGCTCCCCCCGGCTACGAACTGCCCCAGACCGCGGTGACCACGGTCGAACTGACCGCGGACTGCCCGTGTGTGGCGATCACGGTCGAGGACAAGAAGTGCCCGCCGAAGCCGTGTCCGCGCCCGCCACACTCATGGGCCTCGGCGGACTCATGGACCACGTGGGGCGAATGGAACCTCTGGGACCTGGTGCGCGGCAAGCCTGACCCGAACGAGGATTGCACGCCCGCGTCCCCCACCTCCTGGAAGCGCTCCTGAAGGACCGCTCCGGCGCGAGCGCGTGAGGGCATGACGCAATGAACCGGCCGGAGGAGCCCACAGGGGCTCCTCCGGCCGAGTGCGCCGGCAGCGCGTCAGGTGACCATCGCGGTCCCCGGACTGCTCACCGAGGCCGGAGATCTTCAACAGGCTCCGGACTTCTGGGCGCGCCCTAGCCCAGCGCCTGCTTGAGGTCGGCGAGCAGGTCGTCGATCGACTCGATGCCGACCGAGACGCGCACCAGGTCGGCGGGCACCTCCAGCGCCGAACCGGCCACCGAGGCGTGGGTCATCCGGCCCGGGTGCTCGATCAGCGACTCCACGCCGCCGAGCGACTCGCCGAGGGTGAACAGCTGCGCGCGGTTGCAGACCTCGACCGCCGCCTCCTCGCCGCCCTGGACCCGGAACGAGACCATGCCGCCGAAGGCCTTCATCTGCTTGGCGGCGATCTCGTGGCCGGGGTGCTCGGGCAGGCCCGGGTACAGCACCTGGCTGACCTTCGGGTGGCTCGCCAGCAGCTCGGCGACCTTCTCCGCGTTGGCGCTGTGCCGGTCCATCCGGACGCCCAGCGTCTTGATGCCGCGCAGCACCAGCCAGGCGTCGAACGGCCCGGAGACGGCGCCCATCGCGTTCTGGTGGTACGCCACCTCCTCGCCCAGGCTCGCGTCGGCCAGCACCAGCGCACCGCCGACCACGTCCGAGTGGCCGCCCATGTACTTGGTGGTGGAGTGCACGACCGCGTCCGCGCCGAGCGCGATCGGCTGCTGCAGGTAGGGGCTGGCGAAGGTGTTGTCGACCACCAGCAGCGCGCCGGCGCCGTGCGCGACCTCGGCGAGCGCGGCCAGGTCGGTGATGCCCAGCAGCGGGTTGGACGGGGTCTCCACCCAGACCGCGCGGGTGTTGGGGCGCAGCGCGGCGCGGACGGTCGCCAGGTCCTGGGTGTTGGCGACGGAGAACTCGACGCCCCAGCGGGTCAGCACCTTGGCGAACAGCCGGAAGGTGCCGCCGTAGGCGTCGTTGGGGATCACGATGTGGTCGCCCGGCTTGAGGATGGTGCGCAGCAGGGTGTCCTCGGCGGCCAGGCCGGAGGCGAAGGCGAGGCCGCGGGCGCCGCCTTCCAGTGCCGCGAGGCACTCCTCCAGCGCGGTGCGGGTCGGGTTGGCGCTGCGGCTGTACTCGTAGCCGCCCCGCAGGCCGCCCACCCCGTCCTGCTTGTAGGTGGACACCTGGTAGATCGGCGTGACGACGGCCCCGGTCTGGGGGTCTGCTTCCTGACCCGCGTGGATGGCGAGGGTCTCGAAGCCCTGGGGAAGCTGGTGCTCGGTCATGGGTCGAGCCTAGTGGCCGTACGGGCCGGTGCCCTCCGGAACGTCCCAGCCCGCCGTGAACCGGGCCGGCCATGAACCGGACCGGCCGTGAACCGGGGCGGCCGTGGACCGGGGCGGCGGCGGAATCCGGGCGGCGCCGGAATCCGGGGGCGGCCCGCCGCGTTGAATCCTGCGCAACCCTCCCTACCCCGCTGGAGCAGGCCGTGCTGTTCAACCGCCACAAGACCTCGCTCGTTCCCGCCGACCAGGCGCTGCCCGGCCGGGAGTCGCCGGGCTTCGCGCTGCGCGAGCCGCACACCGTGCTCGGCCACCCGCTCACCGGGCCGTACCCGGACGGCCTGGAGGTGGCCGACTTCGGGCTGGGCTGCTTCTGGGGCGCCGAGCGGACGTTCTGGCGCCTGCCCGGCGTCTGGACGACGCTGGTCGGTTACCAGGGCGGCTACACCCCCCACCCGACGTACGAGGAGGTGTGCAGCGGGCTGACCGGGCACACCGAGGCGGTCCGGGTGGTGTTCGACCCCTCGCTGGTCTCCTACGAGCGGCTGCTGAAGACCTTCTGGGAGGCGCACGACCCGACCCAGGGCAACCGCCAGGGCAACGACGTCGGCACCCAGTACCGCTCCGCCGTCTACACCCACTCCCCCGTCCAGGCTGCCGCCGCGGCCGCCGGCCGGGACGCCTTCCAGCCGGCCCTGACCGCGCTCGGCTACGGCCCGATCACCACCGAGATCGCCCCGGCGGGCCCGTTCTACCCGGCCGAGCCGTACCACCAGCAGTACCTGTCCGACGCCAAGAACCCGAACGGCTACTGCGGCCTCGGCGGCACCGGCGCCTCCTGCCCGATCGGCGTGGCCCGCACGCAGGGCTGACCGTCCGTGACCGTTCCGGCGGGCCGGCCACCCGAGGTGACCGCCCGCCGGTCGGGGCGCAGACTGGAAGGGCCAGCAGACGGGCCTGCCTCCTCCTCTCGCTGGACGGCCGGGCCGTCCGTGGGGAGAGGAGTGCGCCATGTCCGGTCTCGTCCGCATGAGCTTCGACGCCCCCGAGGAGGTCCGCCCCTTCGAGGAGGGCACGGGGGAACTGCGTCTGGTCAACCTGGACGCCGGCCCGGTGGGCCGGGCCGTGTTCCACCCCGGTTGGCAGTGGTCCAAGCACGTGAAGCCGATCGCCAAGACCGACAGCTGCCTGGCCGCCCACACCGGGTACGTGGTCTCGGGCCGGATGAGGATCGTCATGGACGACGGGCAGGAGACCGAGTTCGGCCCGGGCGACCTGATGATCTGCCCGCCCGGGCACGATGCCTGGATCGTCGGCGACGAGCCGTGCGTGATCGTCGACTGGCAGGGTTTCGCCGACTACGCGAAGCGCTGACCGGCGGCTCCCGGCGTCAGACGGCGCTGCCGGCCTTCCAGGCGGCCCAGCCGAGGTTCCAGCCGTTCAGGCCGTTGTCCGGCGCGACGGTCTTGTCACCGGAGTTCACGACCTCGACCACGTCGCCGACCATGGAGCTCTTGTAGAACTTGTAGCCGTCCGTGCTGCCGTCCTGCGCGCCCTTGGCGTCCTGGAGGCCGATGCAGCCGTGGCTGGTGTTCTGGCCGCCGAAGATCGACGACGAGGACCAGTAGTTGCCGTGGATGAAGGTGCCCGAGGTGGTGAGCCGCTGGGCGTGCGGCACGTCCGCGATGTCGTACTCGCTGCCGAGGTTGACGGTCTGCGAGTTCATCCGGGTCTGCTGGAACTGCTCGGAGATCACCATCTTGCCGCCCCAGGTGCGGTGCTCGGGCGAGCCGCCGGAGATCTTGTAGACGGCGCTGACCTGGCCGTCGGTGGTGACAGTGAGCTTCTTGGCGGCGAGGTCGGCGACGCTGGTCTGGGCGCGGCCGATGGTGAAGCGGACGTCCTTGGACTGGGTACCGTAGACGCCCTTGGCGCCCTCGACGTCCTTGAGCCGGAGCTTGAGGGTGACCTTGGTGCCCTTGGCCCAGTACTCCTGCGGCCGGAAGTCGAGGCGGGTGCTGGAGAACCAGTACCCGACGATCTCGACGCCCGGCTCGGCTATCACGGTGATCGCCTGCTGGACGGCCTTGCGGTCGGTGATCGGCTTGCTGAAGGTGATCGAGACGGGCATGCCGACGCCGACGACCGAGCCGTCCTCGGGCGTGAAGTAGCCGACGAAGGTGTTGGCCGGGGTGGCCGTGGTGAAGGTGGCGTTGGCGTCCGCCTCCAGCTTGTCCTTGTCGAGGGCGGTGGCGGCCACGGTGTACTTGGTGCCGCTGGCGGGGGCGGCGGCCGAGGTCCAGCTGGCGCCGTCGGAGGCGAGCTGGCCAGCCAGTTCCTTGCCCGTGGAGTCGGTGACCTTGACGGTGCCCAGGGTGCCGTTGCTGACGGTGACCTTGACCGGCTCGCTGAAGCTGGCGGAGGCGGCACCGTCCGCAGGAGTGACGGTGATGACGGCGGTCGAGGTCTTCGGCGCGCTGCTGGTCCCGCCGGAGCCGCTGCCGGCGCCCGGGGTTCCAGCGGAACCGCCCGAACCGCCCGAGCCGTTGGCGTCGGCGCTCTTGGTGTCGTTGCAGGCCGCGAGCAGCAGGACCGGCGCCCCGATCAGACCCGCGAGCACTCCGCGCCGGCTCCAGTTGCCTCCGCCTGCCCGCCCCTGACCGTCCCGTGCCGTCACGTCGCGTCTCCCTGCTGATCATCCCGGGCATTTACGGATACAGAAACGCAATCCGCCCGTGCACGGTTCCACCTCCGAAGGGTAAGCGATCGTATGAGATGACCCAACTTCCCGGTGAACAGGGAAAAAACGCCCGGCCTGCGGGGCAGACCGGGCGTTCACGAGCGGTGACGAGCTAGGGCGTGTCTGACAATTCGCGCCCGGCGGGAATTGTCAGACACGCCCTAGCGGGGCGAGGCCGCTACTCGGCGGACTCGTCCACCACGTACTCGTCCCAACCCTCGTTCTCGGGGTCGAACTCGGTCTGCGCCGACTCCCAGGTCGCCGAGGCCAGTTCGACACCCGGCACGTCGCCGAGCAGCGCCACCGGGTCGATGAAGTGGGCGAGCGAACCCGACGGGTCCACCTCGATGGCGTCGACGGACTGGGCGCGCTCGTCGTCGTCGAGGTACTCGTCCTCGGTCACCTGCTTCAGGGCGGCCGCCTTGAGCGCGCCCTCGTCGGTGATCTCCGCGATGAGCTCGATCTTGAGCCGGACGTAGCGCGGCTCGTCCTGGGTGGTTTCAGTGCTGGTCATGCGTGTGAGCGTACGGGAAGGGCCGGTCCCTCGGAGAAGGACCGGCCCTGCCGTTCTCCGCCTCGGTTCCCCCACCCGGGAACCGCGGAGACGCGCCGTGCGGCGCGCAGTACCGCGGGAGCCGCCGCACCCTGTAGACCGGCCGCAGCCGGACAGGGGCGGGACGACGGCACCTCCCGCGGAGGCCCCTCTCCCCCGTTGCCGGGTTGGAGGGCGGACACGGCGGGCCGGGTCAGGACCGCCCGACGTGTCCGGAGCCGACCGCGTCCGCCGGGGAGCCGCTCCCGGACGGTTGCCGTCGTCTCGCTCGGCGTCTTGCCGTTGACCACCACGATGCCGGACGGTTGTTAACCGCGTGCTGCGGGCAGGTGACGCCGGTGTACCACTTCGCCCGTGGGCGAACCGCGGGCAAAACGTGGGCGAAACCTCGTCCGCCCCGCCGACCGGAGCCGGTGGCGGGGTCGGGGTCGGTCAGGGCCGGTCAGGGCCGGCGACGACGGGTCAGTGCGCGGCGCGGCCGGCGAGGAAGCCCAGCAGGTCCTGGCGGGTGACGATGCCCTGCGGCTTGCCGTCCACCAGCACCACCGCGGCGTCGGCCTTCTCCAGCACGGTCATCAGGTTGGTGACCGTCTCGCCCGCACCGACGACCGGCAGCGGCTTGGACATCACCCGGTCCAGCGTGTCGGTCAGCTCGATCTCCTTCGCGAAGACGCCCTCCAGCAGGAGCTTCTCCGCCACCGAGCCGATCACCTCGCCGGCCATGATGTCGGGGTGCCCGGCACCCGGGGAGACCACCGGCATCTGCGAGACGCCGTACTCGCGCAGCACCCGGACCGCCTCGGCGACCGTCTCGTTCGGGTGCATGTGGACGAACTGCGGGATGCCCTCGTGCTCGATGGCGTCCTTGCGGGCCAGCACCTCGCCGATGTGCGCCTCGTCGGTGGCCGAGGGCAGGAAGCCGTAGTCGGCCATCCAGTCGTCGTTGAAGATCTTGGACAGGTAGCCGCGGCCGCCGTCCGGCAGCAGCACCACCACGACGTCGTCCGGGCCCAGGCCCTTGGCCACCTCCAGCGCGGCCACCACGGCCATGCCGCAGGAGCCGCCGACCAGCAGGCCCTCCTCCTTGGCCAGGCGGCGGGTCATCTGGAAGGAGTCCTTGTCGGAGACGGCGACGATGCCGTCGGCGACGTCACGGTCGTAGGCGGTCGGCCAGAAGTCCTCGCCCACGCCCTCGACCAGGTACGGCCGGCCGGTGCCGCCCGAGTAGACCGAGCCCTCCGGGTCGGCGCCGATCACCTTGACCTTGCCGCCCGAGACCTCCTTCAGGTAGTTGCCGGTGCCGGAGATGGTGCCGCCGGTGCCGACGCCCGCCACGAAGTGGGTGATCCGGCCCTCGGTCTGCTCCCACAGCTCCGGACCGGTGGAGTGGTAGTGCGAGGCCGGGTTGTCCGGGTTGGAGTACTGGTCCGGCTTCCAGGCGTTCGGGGTCTCCCGGACGAGCCGGTCGGAGACGTTGTAGTACGAGTCCGGGTGCTCGGGGGCCACGGCGGTGGGACAGACGACCACCTCGGCGCCGTACGCGCGCAGGGTGTTGATCTTGTCGGTGGACACCTTGTCCGGACAGACGAAGATGCACTTGTAGCCCTTCTGCTGGGCCACGATCGCCAGGCCGACGCCGGTGTTGCCGGAGGTCGGCTCGACGATGGTGCCGCCCGGCTTCAGGGCGCCCGAGGCCTCGGCGGCCTCGATCATGCGCATCGCGATGCGGTCCTTCACCGAGCCGCCGGGGTTGAAGTACTCGACCTTCGCCAGCACTGTCGCGCTGATGCCCTCGGTGACCTTGTTCAGCTTGACCAGCGGCGTGTTGCCGACGAGGTCGATGATCGAGTTGTGGTACCGCACGGGGGTCCTCCCGGTTGTGGGCATGCGAGTGCTTTCGGTACTGCAAAGCCTAGGCCGTGCCGCCCGCCCCAGCCCGCCCTTCCGCCCCACCCGCCCCTCGCCCCGCCCCGGCCCCGCGCGGCGGCCCCGCCACCCGCCCTCCTCCCCCAATGGCCCAGCCCCGCAGGTAGCCCCGGCCCCCGCGCGGGTAGGAGGGGGGTGCAGGCATCGCCATGGCCCCGGAGGGGGCGGCACCAGGACGCGAAGGGGGCATCGGATGCCAGGGGCACAGGACTCGCGGGCCCGGGTGGCCCGCCGGATCGCCACCGCGGCGGCGTACGGCGGCGGCGGGCTCGGCCTGCTGGGTGTGGGGCTGGTGGGCGTGCTGCTCACCGAGAGCAAGCTGGCGATCCAGGCCATCGGCGTGCTGGAGGGCGATCCGCCCAAGGCCGACGGCGTCTACGGCGAGGCCTTCGCCGACAGCTCCGCCGCCACGCAGCCGCCGCTGGTGCTGGCCGTCCTCGGCGACTCCACCGGCGCCGGCCTCGGTGTGCTGCGGGCCCGGGAGACCCCGGGCGCGCTGCTGGCCGCGGGTCTGGCCTCGGTGGCCGAGCGCCCGGTCCGGCTGGTCAACGTGGCCCGCTCCGGCGGCCGTTCCGCCCACCTCTCGGGCCAGCTGGAGCAGGCGCTGCCGCACCACCCGGACGTCGCCGTGCTCATGATCGGCGCCAACGACGTGACCCGGCACAGCCCGGCCCAGCTGGCCGTCCGCCAGCTCGGCGAGGCCGTCGCGGCGCTGCGGGCGAACGGCTGCGAGGTGGTGGTCGGCACCTGCCCGGACCTCGGGACGATCAAGCCGGTGCACCCGCCGCTGCGCTGGGTGGCCCGCCGGCTGAGCCGCCAGCTGGCGGCCGCGCAGACCATCGCGGTCGTGGAGGCCGGCGGCCGGACGGTCTCGCTGGGCTCGCTGCTGGGCCCGGAGTTCGCGGCGCGCCCGGAGATGTTCGCCGCCGACCGCTACCACCCGTCCGCCCAGGGCTACGCGACGGCCGCGATGGCCGTGCTGCCCTCGGTGTGCGCCGCGCTCGGCCTCTGGCCGGAGGAGGAGCGCCCGGCCGCACCCGTGCCGGGCGGGACGGTGCTGCCGGTGGCGATGGCCGCCGCCGCCGCGGCCGGGCGTTCGGGCACCGAGGTCGCGGCCGTCGAGACGGAGGGCGCCGGCCGCCGCTGGGCGTTGCTGCGCCACCGGCTGCGGGTCGGGCTGCCCGGCTCGTGGGCGCCCGAGGAGACCCGGGAAGGAGCCGCTCCAGAGGCCGGCGACACGTCGGCCAGCTCACACGCCGGGACGGGTGACGCCTGATCTACCAGGCGGTAACTTTCCTCCCGGACGCCAGTCCGCCGTCACCCAGCGAGGAGCCCGCCATGCCCGAAGCCGTCATCGTCAGCGCCACCCGTTCGCCGATCGGCCGGGCCTTCAAGGGCTCGCTCAAGGACGTCCGCCCCGACGACCTGACCGCCCACGTCATCCAGGCCGCGCTGGCCAAGGTCCCGCAGCTCGACCCGCGCGAGATCGACGACCTGATGCTCGGCTGCGGCCTGCCCGGCGGCGAGCAGGGCCACAACCTGGCCCGCATCGTGGCCGTCCAGATGGGCATGGACTACCTGCCCGGCGCCACCATCACCCGCTACTGCTCGTCCTCGCTGCAGACCACGCGGATGGCACTGCACGCGATCAGGGCCGGAGAGGGCGACGTCTTCCTCTCGGCCGGCGTGGAGACCGTCTCGCGCAGCGTGAACGGGACCTCGGACGGCATGCCGGGCACCACGAACCCGGTCTTCGACGAGGCCCAGGCCCGCACCGCCAAGCGCGCCGAGGAGGGCGGCGGGGAGTGGCACGACCCGCGCGAGGACGGCCTGCTGCCGGACGCCTACATCGCGATGGGCCAGACCGCCGAGAACCTGGCCGCACTCAAGGGGATCACCCGCGCCGAGCAGGACGAGTTCGGCGTCCGCTCGCAGAACCTCGCCGAGGCCGCCATCAAGGCCGGCTTCTGGGAGCACGAGATCACCCCGGTGACGCTCCCGGACGGCACCGTGGTGAGCAAGGACGACGGCCCGCGCGCCGGCGTCACGCTGGAGGGCGTCTCCGGCCTGAAGCCGGTGTTCCGACCGGACGGCACCGTGACCGCCGGTAACTGCTGCCCGCTGAACGACGGCGCCGCCGCGCTGGTCATCATGTCCGACACCAAGGCCCGGGAGCTGGGCATCACCCCGCTCGCCCGGGTGGTCTCCACCGGCGTCAGCGCGCTCTCCCCCGAGATCATGGGCTACGGCCCCGTCGAGGCCTCCCGGCAGGCGCTGCGGCGGGCCGGCCTGACCATCGACGACATCGACCTGGTCGAGATCAACGAGGCCTTCGCCGCCCAGGTGATCCCGTCCTACCGGGATCTCGGCATCGACCTGGACAAGCTGAACGTCAACGGCGGCGCGATCGCCGTCGGCCACCCGTTCGGCATGACCGGCGCCCGGATCACCACCACCCTGATCAACTCCCTGCAGTGGCACGACAAGCAGTTCGGCCTGGAGACCATGTGCGTCGGCGGCGGCCAGGGCATGGCGATGGTGATCGAGCGCCTCAGCTGACCCCGCCGAGCCACCCCGAAAGGGTCTGGACCACCCATTTGGAGTGACCGTGAGTAATTGAGGGCCGGATCACATCGCGAGGTCGATCCGGCCCTCTTTTCGCTCGTTTTCGGCCCGGAAATCGACACTGCGGAGCGGATCAACTCCACTGCGTAGAACGGTGTTACCTAACAATTTGGGGACAAGAGCGAAAGTCCCCCACAAATTAGACATTCGCCACTGCGGCAACAGCCCCGGATGCGGCAGTGTGGACACGTAACCCCGTTCCGCTCCTCGCTAGGAGTACGTTCCGTGAGCGCCGTCTACACCATCCTGCTGCTGATCCTGATCACCGTGTCGACCGCCGTGCTGCTCCATCTCCGGGGACTCTCCCGCCGGCTGGACGCGCAGGCCGCGGCCCAGGCCGCACCCGCCCCGGTGGACCAGGCCGCGATACGCCAGGCCGTCACCGAGGCACTCGCCGCCGACCGCGAGCGGGAGATCACCGAGGCCCGGGCGTTCTGGGCCGAGCAGGAGGCCCGCGCGGCCGAGGACGCGCCACTGTTCGACTCCCCGTACACCGGCGCGTTCGCCAGCACCGACGAGTGGCCGCTGTTCTTCCCCCGCCCCACCGGCCCGCAGGACGCCGTCGACAACGCCGGCACCATGGACCCGGAGTTCGGCGAGGCGCTGCGCTCCGCGCTGGAGGACCTGATCAACGAGGGCCCCGCCGAGCCCGGTCCCGAGGGCGGCTCGTCGCTGTTCCCCGGCCAGGGCTCCGGCACCTCCTCCGCCGGCTCCACCGCCGCCTCCACCGGCTCCGCCGAGCCCACCGGGGACGCCCGCGCCCGCCGCGAGGCCGACCTGCTGGCCACCGGCCTGGAGGCCGGGCTGCTGGACGCCGACCAGGCCGTCGAGGACGCCCCGGTCGCCGCGCCCGACCCGCGCCGCCACCCCTCCCACCCCGACTTCGTGCCCAGCCAGGCGCCGTCCCGCGAGTGGACCGACACCCGGCTGGCCACCCTCGCCGACGAGGCCGTCGCCCTGATCGACGTCCGCCCGGGCCCGCTGGGCACCCTGGACGTGTACGCCTTCGCCGACGGCACCACGCTCTGCGTGGCCCCGGGCGACCGGGAGGCCGCCTACCGGCTGATCGACGCGGTCCGTGCCGGTGAGCACGTCCGACTGCTCGGCGGCTCGCGCTTCTCCGGCTCGTACTCGCTGACCTTCTCCACCGACGAGGAGGCCGTCTACGTCCTCGCCGACCGGGTGGTCGCCAGCATCTGACGCCGCCCCAGCAGCGCGGCAGCACGGCACACACAGCGCAGCACGCCGAAGGCCGGCCGGGTCAAGGGGTTACCGACCCGGCCGGCCTTCGGCGTGTCCGGACGTCTAGCCGCAGAGCGCCGCCGTCGCGCGCACCGCGGCCACCGCTTCGGCCAGCACCTCCGCGGCCGCCACCGGCCCGTCCGCCAGGGCGACCGCGGCGCCCTCCGGCAGGGCCGTCAGCGCGGCCGCCAGGTCGTGCCCGGCGACGGCCAGTTGGTCGCCCACCGCGAACGCCCCGGCCTCCGGGAACTCCCGCTCCGGCCCGCCCTCCGCCGCCAGCGCGAGGGCCGCCAGCCGCCGGGCCAACGCCAGTGCGGCCGCCGCCCGGGACTCGTACCCGGGCACGGCGCCCAGCAGTTTGCTCTGCGGCAGCGAGCGGAAACGATCCGCCAGGGAGTCGACGGCTTCGACCAGGAGCTGTACGTCATGCATGACAGGGAGCCTAAACGCCGCCGGGCCCCCGGTGCGTGTAGGTAGCGGGGGCGGCCGGGACGGGGACGGGCGCGACGCG
>NZ_JBHXMU010000025.1:0-109456 GCF_042720685.1 Kitasatospora sp. NPDC058492 | reverse complement strand
GGGGGGGGCCCGCCCCCCCCCCCCGCCGCGGGGGGCCCGGGCCCCGGGGGCCCCCCCGGCCCCACGGCGTGCGGGTCGTCGTGCGGGTGGCTGTACAGACGGCCGTACGGGTCGTCGCGCCGCTGGGATCAGTCGGCCTCCGGGCCCGCCAGGTTCTTGGTGAGCCACTGCAGCGTGTCCGGGATCATCTTCTTGAAGTCCGAGGTCAGGTGCTTGCCGCCGGGCTGCTCGTAGTACTCCAGCGACACCGGCGGGGCGGCCTTGGCGACCCAGCCCTTGACCAGCTTGGTCTCGTACGGGTTGGCGCCGCCCGCGGTGACCAGCATCTTCACGTCGGCCTTGCCCTGGGCGACCAGCACGTCGGGGTTGTTGGCCTGCCGCTCGGCGTCGTGGCCCTTCCACAGCCCCGAGTCGGGAACGTAGTAGCCGTCGATCGGGACGGCGGCCTTGTAGACGTCCGGGTGCTGGAGGGCGAGCTTGGCGCTGCAGAAGCCGCCGGTGGAGGCGCCCATCACGCCCCAGCCGTCGCGGCCCTTCACGGTGCGGAAGTTGGCGCGGACGAAGTCCGGGAGGTCCTGGGACATCCAGGTGCCCATCTTGGGCTGGCCCGGGATGTCGGAGCAGTCCAGCGCGTTGTGCTCGTCGCTGTTGAAGTTCTGCACCGGCATGATCATGATGAACGGGTGGGACTTGCCCGCCTTGACCAGCTGCTCGTTCTCCTCCTGGATCGGCAGCTGGTTGTCGGTCCAGGTGTTGTAGCCGTTGCTCTGGCCGCCCGCGAAGAGGGTGAGCACCGGGAAGCCGGTCTTGGCGAACTTGGGGTCGTTGTACTCGGGCGGCAGCCAGACCCAGACCTTGCCGGAGACGCCGGACTTCGCGCCGGTCACCGTGGTCATCATGATCGGACCGGCGGACGTGTCCCGGGCCTTGCTCAGGTTTGCGGCCGGACCGGTGGGCATCAGCACCTTCCCGGTGGCGGCCGCGGGCTCCGCGGTGGTGGGCGCGGGCGTACCGCCGCCACCCGCGCCGGGCGAGCCGCCCGTGGCAGCGGTACCGGTCGCACCCGGGGTGCCGGCCGCCTTGCCGCCGTCCCCCTTCCCGCCGCCGGAACTCCCGCAGGCCGCGAGCGAGGCGGCCAGGGCGAGCACGGCGGCGCCGGTCAGGACGGCGCGGGAACGGGACGACTGCCTAAGCACGGTGAGGACTCTCCGACCGATGACACGCCCGGTCCGTCTGACCGGGCTGTGGCCCCCCGGTGGGGCCGGACAGACCCGGGGGCGCGGCGCTGGTGCGGTCCCCGGGGTGGCGGCGCGTCCTCCCTCGCGGTGGCGCGCCTTCCTGCGATCTTATGACGTGGACCGGGGTGGCCCGGTTGCGCGGTGGCCACCGGAAATCCAATGTTTGTTCGCGATCAGGTAAAGGCCTTCACCACTCCCCCCGAACGGCGGGGGCCGGACGGCGGGGAGCACGGTCCGCGGCCTGTCCGGGGGTGCGAATTTTGGGGCCTTCGACCAGTGACGGCGGCCCCCGTATCCGCAACGATCGGCTCACGCCCCAACCGACCCGCGCCCAGCCGAAGCCGAAGCCGAACCGACCCGAGCAGACCCAGGAGAACGCCATGCCCCAGCAGATCGCCGTCGTCACCGGAGCCGGGAGCGGAGTGGGCCGGGCCGTGGCGGTCGAACTGGCCGCGGCCGGCTGGCGGCTGGTGCTGGCCGGCCGGCGGGCCGAGCCGCTGCGGGAGACCGCCCGCCTGAGCGGCACGCCGACCGCGGTGGTGCCGACCGACGTCACCGACCCGGCGGCGGTGGACGCGCTGTTCGCCGCAGCCGTCGAGCGCTTCGGCCGGGTGGACCTGCTGTTCAACAACGCCGGCACCTTCGGCGCGGCCGTGCCGGTGGAGGACCTGGAGGTCGAGGCCTGGCGGGCGGTGGTCGACCTCAACCTGACCGGGGCGTTCCTCTGCGCCCGGGCCGCGTTCCGGCAGATGAAGGCGCAGGACCCGCAGGGCGGCCGGATCGTCAACAACGGCTCGATCTCGGCGCACGTCCCGCGCCCGCACTCGATCGCCTACACCGCGACCAAGCACGCCGTCACCGGGCTGACCAAGTCGCTGTCGCTGGACGGCCGCCCGTACCGGATCGCCTGCGGGCAGATCGACATCGGCAACGCGGCGACCGACATGACAGCCGCGATGAGCACCGGGGTGCGGCAGGCGGACGGGCAGCTCGCGGTCGAGCCGACCATGGACGTGGCCGACGTGGCCCGCACCGTCCGGCACATGGCCGAACTGCCGCTGGAGGCCAACGTGCAGTTCGCCACCGTGATGGCGACCGCCATGCCGTACGTCGGACGGGGCTAGGGCTGCCTGTCTGAGGCCCGGCACCGGCCTCCCGCCGTCAGCCCGCCACGGACTCGCGCAGCCGCTTCTTGTCCGGCTTGCCCACCGCCGTCAGCGGGATCGCGGCCACGACGTGCAGGGCCTCCGGCGCGTAGATCCGCCCCTTGTGGGCCGTGACGAACGCGCGGACCTCCTCCAGGTCCGGCCGCTGCCCCGACGCGGCGACGACGGCGACGTGGACGTGCTCCGCCTCCTGCGCGTCGCGCACCCCGAAGACCGCGCACTGCGCGATCGCCGGGTGGGTGAGCAGCAGGTCCTCGACCTCGGACGGGTAGACGTGCCCGCCGACCACGATGATCTTGTCCTTGAGCCGGTCGGCCAGGTAGAGGTAGCCGTCCGCGTCGAAGTAGCCGATGTCGCCGGTGTTCAGCCAGCCGTCGCGCAGCACCTCGGCGGTCAGGTCGGGCCGCTTCCAGTACCCGGCCATGACGGTGTCCGAGCGGACGTGGATCTCGCCCTGCTCCCCCGTCGACAACTCGGTGCCGTCGGCGGACCGGATCGCCACCTCGATGCCCGGGAGGGGGCGGCCGACCGCGATCTGGCCGCCGTGCCCGACCCGGTCGTGCTCGTGCGGGGCGAGCATGCAGATGTTCTGCGCCTCCGACTGCCCGTAGCCGCTCCACAGGACCGGCCCGAACACCTTGAGCGCCTCGCGCACCCGGGTGGGCGAGGCCGCGCAGCCGCCGTACGAGACCCGGCGCAGGCTGGACAGGTCGGTGCGGCCGATCGCCGGGTGGTCGAGCAGCTGGTAGAGCAGCGGCGGCAGCACCCACAGGTCGGTGATGCGCTCGCGCTCGATCGCGGCCAGCACCGCGCCGGGGTCGAAGGACCGCTGGAGGACCACCGTGCCGCCGTGGTGGAGCGTCAGGTCGGAGAAGAGCCCGGCGAGGTGGGCGAGCGAGGTGGCGGCGAGGAAGCGGGGTGCGTCGCTCTCCATGCGGCCGGGAGTGTCGAAGACCTTCCGGTAGGCGCCGTGCAGGCTGCGGATGCCCTTCGGGATTCCGGTGGTCCCGCCGGTGTGCCGGATGCCCCAGTCGTCGTCCGGGTCGACCCGGACGGCCGGCGGCTCGGCGGGCCGGTGGGCCGCAGCAGCGATCACGTCCTCGCCGATGGCCGCCGGTCCGGGGCCGAGACGGAGGACGGTCGGCACGTCGATCAGGGGCAGCAACTCGGCGGCCACCGGGTACCGTTCGGCGTCGACGAGCAGGACTGCGGTGTCGACGCTCGTCGCGATCTCGGCCAGGGTCGAGGCGCTCATGCCGTCGTAGAGGTTCACCACCCGCGCACCCGCGAGGCCTGCCGCGTAACGGCCGCTCAGCGCCTCGGCGGTGTTGCCCGCGAGCAGGGTCACGGTGTCGCCGCGCACCACGCCCCGGGCGATGAGCTCGTGGGCGAGGCGGTAGGTGGCGGCGGCGAAGTCACCCGCGGTGAGTTCGATGCCGTCGGCGGTGGTGATGGCCCGCCGGTCGGGGTCGGCGGCGAGGGACTGAAGAATCAGGGCGGGAGCGCTGACGAACTCCGGTTCGTTCACGGCCACTTCTTCCTTGCAGTTTGCAACCATGTCCCCACCCTAACCCAACCCCACGTCCAGGGCCGGGAGTTAGACCCGATGGCGATCACTCGTCGTGCGAGTGGCGGTAGCGGAGAGGACGAGGGGGGTGGTTCTCATCCCGCGATCGTGTCAGCGCCGCCTCGCCGGCCGAGGTTTGAACCGGCAGGCCACCCGCACGAGGGACCCCCGTCAGGCCAGGCCGACGGGGGTCCAGGGGCGGCCCGAGGGTGGCCGGACAGGGCCTACGGCCGCCAGGTGTCGTTCAGGGTGGCCAGGCCCGAGGCCGGCGCGGTCGCCGTCCGGTTGGCCCCGGACTCCCAGGTCACCGCGCCGCTCGCGTCCTTGCGGACGTACTTGTACTGGAAGGCCGTGCCGGCCGGCAGCGCGAGCGACAGCGACCAGACCGGGTAGCCGGCCGAGGAGAGCGGCAGCGCCTTGGCCGGGTCCCAGCCGCCGAGCGCGGCGACGTCGCCGACCACGTAGACGTTCTGGCCGTTGACGGTGGTCGCGTTGACGTTGAACGAGGCGCCGGAGGTGCTGGCCGCCCCGCCCGGGACGTACAGCGCGATCGCGTCGCCCGCGCCGACCGTCGCGGTGAACTGCCCGTTGGCGCCCACCTGGTAGGTCGGGCCGGTGCAGCCGCCGCCCGGCTGCGGGTCGCCGTGCTGGACGTCGCAGTAGGTGCCGGCCGCGAGCCCGGTCTGGAAGGTCCGGGTGATCGGGCCGCTCTCGTGGTTGAGCGCGACGTAGCCCTTGTTGCCGCGGCCGAAGGCGATCGCGTTGTTGCCGTTGGACCACCAGTTGGTCACGCCGGTGCCCGCGACGGCGTTGCGGAAGCCGACCATGTTGGCGATCTGCCGCCAGGCGTGGGTGCAGTTCCAGCCGTCCTGGTAGCAGGCGTTGACGGTGCCGCCGTTGGGCGGGCCGTCGTCGTTGTTGGTGAAGGCGTAGCCGGAGTAGACGTTGGGCGCGCCGTACGGCGAGGCGAGCAGGAAGACGTTGGCCAGCGTGTAGGTGTTGCCGTAGGTGTAGTTGAGGGTGGAGCCGTTGCGCTCGGTGTCCCAGTTGTCGATGAAGGAGCGCGCCTGCCCGCTCGGCAGGTACCCCCAGGAGGCGCCCCAGCCGGACAGGTTGGCGAGCTTGTCGCTGGTGAACATCCGCTTGAGGTCGGTGCCGACGCGGAACTCGTCGACGTCGCCGGTGCCGGTGTACTCGCTGGGCTGGACCGGTTCGCCGGCGCCGTAGATGACCTCCTGCACCCAGTAGGCCTTGGGGTTGGCCGTCTTCGCCTTGATCGCGGCGAGGTCGCCGGCGGCGATGTGCTTGGCGGCGTCGATCCGGTAGCCGTCGACGCCGAGGGAGCCCAGGTCGTCCAGGTAGCGGGCGATGGTCTGCTGGACGTACGCGCTGCCGGTGTCGAGGTCCGCGAGGTTGACCAGCTCGCAGTTCTGCACGTTGGAGCGGTCCTGGTAGTTGGTGATCGGCTGGCGGCAGGAGTGGAAGTCCTGGTCCTGGTAGGTGCCGGGGTAGGCGTACTTGGTGTACGCGGTGCCGCCGGTGCCGGTGCCGGAGCCGGCCGTCATGTGGTTGACGACGGCGTCGGCGATGACCTTGACCCCGGCGGCGTGGCAGGTGTCGACCATGTTCTTGAAGGACGTCCGGTCGCCGAGCCGCCCGGCGATCCGGTAGCTGACGGGCTGGTAGGAGGTCCACCACTGCGGACCCTGGATGTGCTCCTGGGGCGGCGAGACCTCGACGAAGCCGTAGCCCTTCGGGCCGAGCGTCGAGGTGCAGGCCTGGGCGACGGAGTCGAAGCGCCACTCGAAGAGGGTGGCGGTGACGTCCTTGCCGTTGTTGGCGGGTGGGGCGGCCTGGGCGGCGGGGGCGCCGAGGGAGGTGGCGAGCGAGAGCGCCAGGGCCGCCGAGGCGGCGAGGGCGCCGGCCGCGCGGGCGGTCCGGCGGGTGGGGGCGGTGGTGACCACGTCGTCTCCTGGGGGTGGCTGGGGTGGGGGCAGCCGGGGATGAGCTGTGCAGGAAGAGCTGTGCAGGAAGTTTCTGTAACTTGCCGGAAACTTGCAGCGCTGAACCTAGGGCCGCCGGGAGAGAGCGTCAAGGGCCTGGGATAAACGTTTCTGCACCGCCTGGGCCCGGACGCACGACAAGGGCCCGGCAGCCGTAGCCGCCGGGCCCCTCACCTGTCCTGGTTCACCGGGCCCGCGGGGGCCCGGTCCGGACTCAGCCGGTCTGGATGGAGGTGTCGTCGATCACGAAGCTCGTCTGCAGCGAGGCGTCCTCGGTGCCGGTGAACTTCAGGGTGACCGTCTGGCCCGCGTAGGACGAGAGGTCGAAGGTCCGCTGCTGGTAGCCCGCCGCGGCGTCCGCGTTGGAGTACGTCTTCAACGTGGTGCCGTTCACCGACACGGCCAGCTTGTCGTACGCGGTGCTGCCCGACTCAGCGGTGTCGATGTGCAGCCAGAAGCTCAGCGTCGCCTTGCAGCCCGCCGGGATCGTCACCGTCTGCGCCAGCGTGTCGGTGTGCGAGGAACCGTAGCCGTTCAGCCACGACTTCCACGAACCACCGTGCGCCGCCTGCGAGGAGCTGTTGTCCACCACACCGGAGCTGGTCGTCCACGGCGCCGCCGAACCCGTCTCGAAGCCCGCGTTGCCCAGCAGCTGCGCCGGCGTGCAGGTACCGCCACCGCCACCGGTCACCGTCCACGTGAAGCTCGCGGTACCCGACTTGCCCGCCGAGTCCTTCACCGTCACCGTCACGTTCGACGAACCCGCCGTGGTGGCGGTACCGGTGATCGCGCCGGTGGAGGCGTTGATCGCCAGCCCGGCCGGCAGGCCCGTCGCACTGTACGACAGCGGCGCGGTACCACCGGAGGCCTTGATCTGGAGGTTCACCGCACCGCCGACCGCGGTGGACTGGTTGCCCGGACTGGTGACGGTGATGCCGCCGGGGTTGGGCAGCGAGCCGACGTTGACGGCGGCCCAGGCCGTGGCGACCGCGTTGTACTCGGCGCTGTTCGCGCCGTACAGGTCGGTGGCCGCGTTCAGGGTCGCGGTGCGGGCGGCGGCGTAGTTGGTGGTGGAGGTCATGTACGCGGTCAGCGCCTTGTACCAGACCTGCTGGGCCTTGTCCCGGCCGATGCCGCCGACGGTGATGTTGTTGACCGTCGGGCTGTTGTAGCTGACGCCGTTGATCACCTTGGCGCCGCTGCCCTCGGCCAGCAGGTAGAAGAAGTGGTTGGCGACACCGGACGAGTAGTGCACGTCCAGGTTGCCGACGCCCGAGTACCAGGAGTCGGCGGAGGTGCCGTCCTTGGAGGGCTTGTCCATGTAGCGCAGCGGCGTGCCGTTGCCGTTGATGTCGATCAGCTCGCCGATCAGGTAGTCCGGGTTGTCGGCGGGCAGGTTGGCGTAGAACTCGACCATCGAGCCGAAGATGTCCGAGGTGGCCTCGTTGAGGCCGCCGGACTCGCCCGAGTAGTTCAGGTTGGCGGTGGCCGAGGTGACGCCGTGGCTCATCTCGTGGCCGGAGACGTCGAGTTCGGTCAGCGGGTGGGTGTCGCCCGAGCCGTCGCCGTACGTCATGCAGAAGCAGCTGTCGTCCCAGAACGCGTTGACGTAGCCGGTGTCGTAGTGGGCCCGGCTCATGGCGCCGACGCCGTCGTTGCGGATGCCGTTGCGGCCGAAGGTGTTCTTGTAGAAGTCCCAGGTGGCGGCCGCGCCGAACTGGGCGTCCACGGCGGCGGACTCGCGGTTGCTGGCCTGGCCGTTGCCCCAGGTGTCGCTCGACTTGCTGAACAGCGTGCCGTTGCCGGAGGTGCCGTTCTTCATGTCGGTGGTGTACTGGCCGCCGCGGGTGGCGTCCTTCAGCGAGTACGTCGAGCCGCTCTGGGTGGTGGTCAGCGGCACGTTGCCGACGAACACGCCGTTGCCGGAGCCGCGCTTGATGCCGTCGGCCTTGCTGAGCACGTCGCCGGTCGCGGCGTCGGTGACCACGTGCAGCTTGCTCGGGGTGCCGTCGGACTCGCGGCCGGAGACGACGGTCTCCCAGGCGAGCTTCGGGGTGCCGTCGGCCGCCCAGACGACCAGGCGCGGCGCGGTGTCGACGGCGGCGCCCTGCTCGGCGGCGAGCGCGGCGGCCTGGGCCTTCGGCGCGGCCTGGGCCGGCGTGGTGCTGACGCCGCTGAGGTTGGCCTCGCTGGCCTTGGTCACGCTCTTGGTGGCGCCCGCGGCGTCCTGGTGGACGATCAGGTCGCCGCCGAGCACCGGGAGTCCGGCGTAGGTGCGCTCGTAGCGCAGGTGGCGGCCGCCGTTGGTGTCCAGGACGACGTCCTTGGTGACCAGCTTCTCCTGGCCGCTCAGGCCGAGGGCCTGGGCGAAGGACGCGGACTGCTGGTTCGCGGAGGCGATCAGCGCGGCCCGGTCCGACTGCTGGGCGGCGACGGCGGACGGGGCGTCGGGCGTCGCGGCCTGCGCGATGACCGGTATGCCGGTCACCAGCAGCGCGGTGGTTGCGGCCATGACAACCGCGGCCTTCCGGGCGTGAGCGTAACGGGACATGCGGACTCCTTTTCCGACCGGCGCGGGTTCGCACCGGTGGAGAGAAACCTGGGCCGCGGGGTTGCGGCGCAGTGGGGGCCCCCGCCCGGGGTGTGCGACGGGGGTGCGGTTGCGGTGCTCACAAGTCGTGGCAGGTTTGGGACGCGCTGCACCTGATCTGGTCGGCTGCACCGGGGGGTGGGGCCCCCTCGTCTGCAGCCGCAGGAATCGTGGCAGCAAACGAGTCGTCAATGACAGATGCATGCCACGGAATGGCCGATTCATTACCGAAACCGTATGCATGACTGTTCATCAGTTGTGTTACCCCTTTGAGAACTCATGAACACGGTTTTCATGATCCGGGGAATGTTCGATCACTTCCGGAAGTCACTGACCAGCGCTCAGGGCCCCCACCCGCGCCACCCGGCGGCCGACGGCACCGGGCGGGGGCGGCACATCACGCTTCCGGCCGTGCCATCGGTGCTTTCCGGCCACCGGGCGGCCAAAACGAAACGGGTCCCGCGCCGCCACAACGGCGGTGCGGGACCCGGGGGTTCCGGAGTTCGTCGATCAGCCCTGGACGAACACCGCCACGGTGCGGCCCGGCACGGTGAAGGTGCCGGTCGCGGCGTCGAAGCCGGACTGCTTCACCACCGCGTCCGCGCCGCCCGCCTGGACCGGGTGCAGGGCCTGGCCCGTCCCCTTCAGGGCCGCCACGGTCTGCGCCTGCGCGGTGGGCGTGGCGTTGAACACCACGGTGACGCCCTTCTCGGCGCCCTTCAGCCCGGTGCCGTCCAGGTGCAGGGTGATCACCCCGGGCGTCTCACCGGACGTGCCGGAGAGCGGGTAGGACAGCCGCTGCTGGACGGCGGCCAGGGTGGGCAGCGAGAACAGCGGCGAGGACTGCTTGATCCGCAGGAACTCCTGGTACTGCGCGGAGGTCGCACGGATCTCGGCCGCCCCCACGGTCAGCCGCGGGTTCGCCAGCAGGGACTGCGCGGTCGGCCACATCTCCTTGTTGTCGGCCGCCGGCGGCAGGCCCCGGCCCCAGCCGTTGCCCTGCGTCGCGTCCCAGTGGATGGCGTTGAACCAGTCGCCCGAGTCGTAGGAGTTGGCGTCCAGCGACTTGGAGCGCAGCAGGTCGCTGCCGGCCTGGGCGAAGCCCGCGCCCTGGGTGAGCGCGGTGAGCGAGAGCCCGAGCGCCTGCATCCGGGCCCGGTCGGCGGGCGCGGTGCCGGTCGGCAGTTTGTACGCGAGCGCGTCGAACAGGTCGGTGTTGTCGTGGGCGTCCACGTACTCCACCGCCTCGCCCGGCTTGGCCGCGTACCCGGTCGGGGCGCCGTTGTAGTCGACCTGCGCGCCGGTGACGGCCCGGCCCGAGCTGTCGGTGAAGGAGTAGCCGGCCAGGTTACCGGCCAGTCCGACCTTCAGCTGGTCCATCTGGTGCAGCAGCCGGTCCTTCTGCTCCTGCGGGGTGCCGTTGGCGGGCGAGCCGTTGGGGTCGGTGTACAGGCCCGAGGCGAAGCCCTGCTGCGGGGCGGAGTTCAGCATGAAGTTGCCGCCGCGGGCGGCGTCGCGGAGCCGGTCGTCGAAGGTGGCGATGCCGGTGCCGGCCAGGTTGAGCTGGGTGGCCTGTTCGAACCGGGCGTTGTTCGCGACGACGCCGAAGTTCCAGCCCTCGCCGTAGAGGAAGACGTTCTTCCCGTCGATGCCGTCCGAGGCGGGCGTCATCTTCCGCAGCGCGGCCTGCACGTCCAGCATGGTGGACTTCGGGTCCAGGCCCATCAGGTCGAAGCGGAAGCCGTCGACCTTGTACTCGCGGGCCCAGGTGGTCACCGAGTCGACCACGAGCCGGTTCATCATGGCGTGCTCGGGCGCGGTGTCGGCGCAGCAGCTGTCCGCGGTGACCTTGCCGTTGTCGTCCAACCGCTGGTAGTAGCCGGGGACGACCTTGTCCAGCACCGAGTGCTCGGCCTGGCCGCTGGCGGCGGTGTGGTTGTAGACCACGTCGAGCACCACCCGCAGCCCGGCCTCGTGCATCGCCTGCACCATCCGCCGGAATTCGACGGTGCGCGCCGTCCCGTTCGTCTCGGTGGCGTACGACCCCTCCGGCACGGTGTAGTGCAACGGGTCGTAGCCCCAGTTGTACGCGTCGTCGGCGGCGACGGCCGCCACGCATTCCTGCTGCTTCGGACCGTCCGGGGGCAGGGACTTGAGGTCGCAGGCCGGCAGCTTCTGGTCGGCCCGGTTCTCCCGGATGGTGGCGATGTCGAAGGTCGGCAGCAGGTGGACGGTGGTCACCCCGGCCTGGGCGAGCTCCCGCAGGTGCCGCATGCCGGCCGACTGCGACTCGGTGAACGCCAGGTAGGTGCCGCGCTCGGCGGCCGGGACGGTGGTGTCCTCCACCGAGAAGTCCCGGACGTGCAGTTCCTGGATCTGCTGCTGCGCCGGCGGGACGGGCTTGGGGACGTTCTGCTCCTCCCAGCCCGCGGGCTTGAGCTCCTTGGCGGCGAGGTCGGCGACCAGGCTGCGCCTGGAATCGGTGGACAGCGCGACCGAGTACGGGTCGGTGACGGTGTTGACCACCACCTGCTGGACGGAGGGCGCCCAGACCTTCACCTGGTACAGGTAGTACTTGCCGTCCAACTCGCCCTTGTCGCGGACGACTTCCCAGGCGCCGGTCTCGTCGTCCAGCTTCAGCGGCAGCGTCTTCGGGGTGCCGCCGGTCGCACTGTCGAAGACCTGGACGGACACCTCCTGCGCGGTCGGCGCCCACACCGACAGCGCCACCTTGCCGTTGTAGTAGGCCGGGCCGAAGTCCACCCGGCCGGTGCGGCGCGCGTAGAGGTCGTCCAGCACGCCGGGGGTCTGCACGCCGGTGGCGGCCAGCACGGCGCCGCTGGGCAGGTGTTCGGTGAACAGCAGCTGGCTGCGCAGCGCGGCCGGGACGCGGGCGGTGTCCCGGGCGTCCACGGTGAAGGCCCGGTAGCCCGCCAGGTGCGGGAACGCGGCCTTCTGCGCGGCGGTCAGGCCGCCCTGGGCGGCGTTGAGCCGGATCCACCGGCCGGGCTTGGTCAGCACGCCCTTGTCGGCGCGGATGCCGCCCTCGGGGTCGTACACCAGCTGGGCGCTGGTGCCGCCGGCCAGGGCCGCGTCGCCCGCGCCGTAGGCCGCCGGGACGACGACGGTCCTGGCGTCGATCCACTGGGCCTTGGCGCTGCCGAGGTCCACCTGCGCGGAGGCGGCGGCGTTCTGCGGCAGCAGGTGGCCCTCGCGGCCGCCGAGCAGCCACACCTCGCGGCCGTCGACGGCGAGGTCCAGGGACTGGTCGGTGGGCAGGTCCTTGTCGTTGCCCTTGTGCAGGATGTAGCTGAGGCTGGTCGCGCCGGGGGCCAGCGGCACCTCGAAGACGGCGCCGAAGGCGTCGCGGCGCACCGGCATCAGCGGCTTGCCCCAGTCGGTGGGGGTGGCGGCGCCGGTCCAGTCGTGCAGGCCCCAGCCGTCGTAGTCGCCGTCGGCCCGGTTGTAGTGGAGGACGGCGGTGTTGGCGGGCGGAGTGTTCACCGGGCCCGGGTCGGCGGTGCGCACGGCCGGGTCGCCCTGCCGGAGCCAGACCTCGCCGGTGGCGCCGACGTCGACGTGGCGGTCGGCGTCGACGTCCTTGACGCCGTTCTTCTCGACGACGAACCCGACGTCCGAGGCGCCGGGCTTGAGCTTCACGTAGGCGAAGGCCCCGTACGCGTCCCGGCCGGTGAAGGCGTGCCCGGCGGGCCACGGGGTGGCCTCGCCGTCGGCGAGGTCGCCCCAGGCGTAGAGGTTCCAGCCGTCGTAGTCGCCGTCCGGCCGGTTGTAGTGCACGACGGCGTACGGGCGGGCGGCGGCGGTGGGCACCGGCTTGGGTGCGGGGGCGCCGGTGGTGAAGCTCGCGGTGGCGGAGCGCAGCCGGCCGCTGGAGTCCTGGACGACGGCCTTGTAGCGGACGGCCGTGCCGGGGGCGGTGGCGCCCAGGTCCTGGGTGACCAGGTTCTTCCCGGTGTCTGCGGTGCCCAGGGTCTGCCAGGGCCCGGTGCCGATCTGGGCGGCGAAGGTGACGCGGTTGAAGCCGCCGCCGGTCGTGGCGCCGACGGTGACGGTGCCGCTCGAACCGTCGGCCGGCGGCTGCACGGAGAGCTGCGGCGCCGCCGTGGTGGGGGCGAGCCCGGCGCCGGCCTTGAACACCACCGAGGAGAGCGCCGGCACGGTCACGGTGACCTTGCGGTCGGCGCCGGAGGTCGCCTTCCCGCCCGTTGCCGGGTAGATCCGGTCGAAGCCCATCCCGGCGGAGAAGGTGTCCAGGGTGACGGTCTTCGCCTCGGCGGCGTTGTTGACCGCCACCAGGTACTCGGTCCGCTGCCCGGCGTCGATCCGGGAGAAGGCGTACACGCCCGCGCCGTCGGCGGCGTAGCGCTCGATCTGGGCGCCGTCGGCGAGCGCCGGGTTGTCGCGGCGCAGCTTGGCCAGCGCGGCGACGTCCTGGTAGAGCGCGCCGCCCTGCCCGTACCGGTCGGCCGGGCCGGAGGGGCCGCCGAGCACCCGGTCGCCGTTGTAGGAGGGCGTCTTGGAGGCGAACATGTCCTGTCGGGCGTCCTGGTCGCCGCCCGCGCCGGTGAAGCCCTGCTCGTCGCCGTAGTAGACGACGGGCTGGCCGCGGGTGAGGAACTGGAGCTCGGTGCCGAGCCGGTCCTTCTTCAGCAGGGTGGCCTCGTCGGCGCCCGGATTGTCGGCGAGCAGGAAGGAGCCGAACCGGCCCATGTCGTGGTTGCCGAGGAAGGTCGGCAGCTCGTACGCGTCGGTGTCGGCGGTGGTGTAGCGGTAGTCCTGGCCGTAGACGTCGGCGAGGTTCTTCGCCGAGCCGCCCTGGGAGACGTAGCCGCGGGCGGCGCCCTGGAACGGGAAGTCCAGGGTGGCCTGGAGCTTGCCCTTGGTGACGTACGGCGAGGTGATCGCCGGGTCGCCGGAGTAGACCTCGCCGAACATGAAGAACTTCTTGTTGCCCTGCTTGGCGGCGAAGTCCTTGAGCGCGGGCGCCCACTGCTGCCAGAACGCCATGTTGACGTGCTTGACGGTGTCGATCCGGAAGCCGTCCACGCCGGCGTCCTTGACCCACTGCTGGTAGACCTTCTCGAAGCCCTTCACCACCCGGGGGTTCTGGGTGTCGAGGTCGTCCAGGCCGCTGAAGTCGCCCTCGGTGGCGGACTCGCCGACGAAGGTCGAGTCACCGCGGTTGTGGTAGAGCGCGGGGTCGTTGAGCCAGGACGGGGTCTTGGCCGTGGCGTCGGCGGGCTTGCGGAAGACCGGGGTGTAGGGGAAGGAGTCCTTGGTGAGCCGCGGCCAGGGCGCGCCCGCGTCGGCGGTCGCGGTCTCGTCGACGGGGTTGCCGTCGGCGTCGAGGGTCGGGTAGGCGCCGACGGAGCGGTAGCCGTGCTGCTGCTCGGCGTCGTCGATGACGTCGGCGGTGTGGTTGGTGATGACGTCGAAGAAGACCTTGATGCCGCGGGCGTGGGCCTTGGCTATCAGGTCCTTGAGCTGGTCGTTGGTGCCGAAGTGCGGGTCGACCTGGGTGAAGTCGGTGATCCAGTAGCCGTGGTAGCCGGCCGAGGCCTGGTCGCCGCTGCCCTGGACCGGCTTGTTCTTGAAGATCGGGGCCATCCAGATCGCGGTGGTGCCGAGGTTCTGGATGTAGTCGAGCCGCTGGATCAGGCCGGCCAGGTCGCCGCCGTGGTAGAAGCCCTTGTCGGCCGGGTCGAAGCCGTGGTCCAGCCGGCCGCCGGTGATGCCCCCCGTGTCGTTGGCGGGGTCGCCGTTGGCGAAGCGGTCGGGCAGGACGAAGTAGAACTGCTCGCGGCTGAGGTCGTGCCGCCCGGCGGTGGCCGCCAGGGCGGCGTCCGAGGGCGGGGGCGGCGGGGCGGCGGCGAGGGCCGCGGGGGCGCTGCCGAGGGTGGCGGCGGTCAGCGCGGCGGCCAGCAGGACGGCCGTGCGGCCGGGTCTGCGTCGGGGGGTGCTCCGCCGGGGGCGGAGCCGGACATCGGCCACTGAGGGTCTCCCTTAGGGGAAGGGGTGAGCGAGTTCCCTGGAAGCTAGCGGCCTGCAATATGTTTCAGCAAGATGCAGAAACGGTTTCTTTCCGGGAAACTCCAGGCCAGGACCGTTGCCGCCACCCCGATTACGCCCTTGGAGCGGTCGGCGTAACAATGGGACGCATGCCTGTCCCACCGGTAAGCACCAGACCCGACCTCACCCCCTACCCCGGTGGGAGCCTCCCCCTAGCCCTCAAGGGGGACAGCCGGTGAAGAATCCACTGCCAGGGGATGATCGGACGGCGACGGGACGTCTGGCAGACTTCTCGTCCATGGGGGAACCGACCAAGATCCAACACGGCCGCGCACAGCGGGCCGAAGCGGCGCTCGGTGACGGTTCCGGAGCACGGCCGGCCTCCTCGGGACGCCTGCCCGACGGAGCCGCCCGCGCCACCCAGTCCCGTATCGCCGCACTGCGCGGCCGCATCCGCGACCAACGGCGCTCACCGGCCCGGCCGAAGATCTGGTTCGAACTGGCCCTGATCGGGATCAGCTACTGGATCTACTCGATCATCCGCAACGCCGTCCCGGAGCAGGCCTCGATAGCCCAGAAGCACACGCGCTGGATCTGGGACCTGGAGCAGTCGCTGGGCATCGCCGTCGAGCGTTCGATCAACCACGCCGTCGACAGCGTCGGGTGGCTCATCACCGGGATGAACTACTACTACGCGACCCTGCACTTCATCGTGACCATCGGCGTGCTGGTCTGGCTCTACCGCCGCCACCCCGGCCGCTACGTCGCCGCCCGCACCGTGCTGTTCGCCACCACCGCGATCGCCCTGATCGGCTTCTACTTCTTCCCGCTGGCCCCGCCCCGGCTGATGACCGACGGCGGCTTCATCGACACCGTGAAGGTCCACGGCACCTGGGGCTCGATGGCCTCCGGGCCCGCCGCGCACGTGTCCAACCAGTACGCGGCGATGCCCTCGATGCACATCGGCTGGTCGATGTGGTGCGGGCTGGCCATCTTCTACCTGGCCCGCCGGACGTGGGTCCGGGTGCTCGGCCTGCTCTACCCGCTGGCCACCCTGACGGTGATCGTCTCGACCGCCAACCACTTCTGGATGGACGCCGTCGGCGGTGAGCTCTGCCTCGCCCTGGGCTTCCTCACCGCCCGCTGGATGTACCGCTCCTGGGTCTACAAACTGCCCCAGGTGCCCGCCCGGGAGACGGCGGAGGAGCCGATCACCGTCCCCGAGCAGTGGAGCGAACCCGCGGTGAGCAGCGCCCGCCGGTAGAGCTGCCGGACCTGGACGAACCGAAGGGGCCCCACCCGGGGCCCCTTTCGCATGCCCGGGCCTCAGCCGCGGGCCTCGACGCCGGCCTCAGCCCCCGGGCCTCAGCCGCCGGTCTCAGCCGCCGTAGAACAGCCGCTCCACCACCGCCCGGGCCCGCCGGGTGGTCCGCCGGTAGTCGTCCACCAGCTCGCCGCTGTGCCCGGCGCCGTACCCGAGGTAGCGGGCCACCCCGGCCAGCTCCCGGGCCTCCCCGGGGAAGCTGTCGCCGGGCCGGCCGCGCACCAGCATCACCGCCGAGCGCACCCGGGAGGCCAGCACCCAGGCCGCGTCCAGCACCTGCGCGTCCGACCGCCCGACCAGCCCGGCCCCGGCGGCGGCCGCCAGCGCGGCCCTGGTCCGGGTGGTGCGCAGGGCCGGCAGCTCGTGCCCGTGCTGGAGCTGGAACAGTTGCACCGTCCACTCCACGTCGGCCAGCCCGCCGCGGCCGATCTTGGTGTGCGTGGTCGGGTCGGCGCCGCGCGGCAGCCGCTCGGCCTCGATCCGCGCCTTGATCCGGCGGATCTCCACCAGGTCCCGCTCCGGCACCCCGACGCCCGGGTAGCGCAGCGGGTCGATCAGCTGCCGGAACCGCGCACCCAGCTCCTCGTCCCCGGCCACCGGCTCGGCGCGCAGCAGCGCCTGGCTCTCCCAGGCGTGCGACCAGCGCCGGTAGTACGCCGCGTACGAGGCGAGGGTGCGCACCAGCGGGCCGCTGCGCCCCTCCGGCCGCAGGTCGGCGTCGACCAGCAGCGGCGGCTCGGTGGACGGCGCGCCGAGCAGGGTCCGCAGCTCGTTGCAGACCGCCTGGGCGGCCCGGGCGGCGTCCTGCTCCAGCGAGCCGAGCAGCGGCTCGTGGACGAAGAGCACGTCGGCGTCCGAGCCGTAGCCCAGCTCGTGGCCGCCGAACCGGCCCATCGCGATCACCGCGATCCGGGTCGGCAGGTCGCCGTGCTCGGCCTCCCAGCCGGCCGTGCAGGCGCGCAGCGCGCCCTGGAGGGTGGCGGCGTTCAGCGCGGTCAGCGCCTCCCCCGCGGTGTCCAGCGCCTCCGCCGGGTCCTCGCCGAGGCGGCCGAGGACGTCCGCGGCGGCGGTACGGAACAGCTCCCGGCGGCGCACCGAGCGGGCGGCGGCGACGGCCGCGGCGGTGGATCCGGCCCGGCCGACGGCGGCCAGTATCTCCTGCTCCAGGGCGGCCCGGCCGCGCGGCGCCAGGCCCTGCGGGTCGCCCAGCATGGCGACCGCCTCGGGGGCGCGCAGCAGCAGGTCGGGGGCGAGCCGGCCGGCCGACAGCACCCGGGCCAGCTGCTCGGCGGCGGCGCTCTCGTCGCGCAGCAGCCGCAGGTACCAGGGGGTGCGGCCGAGCGCGTCGGAGACCTGGCGGAAGTTGAGCAGCCCGGCGTCCGGATCGGCCGAGTCGGCGAACCAGCCGAGCAGCACCGGCAGCAGGGTGCGCTGGATCGCGGCCTTGCGGCTCACCCCGGAGGCGAGCGCACTGAGGTGGCGCAGCGCGGCGGCCGGGTCCGCGTAGCCCAGCGCCTCCAGCCGGGCCCGGGCCGCGTCCGGGGTCAACCCGGCCGCGCCCGGCGGCAGTTCGGCGACGGCGTCGAGCAGTGGCCGGTAGAACAGCTTCTCGTGCAGCCGCCGGACCTCCACCGCGTGCCGCTTCCACTCGCGCTGCAGCGCGGCCACCGGGTCGGAGCGGGTGTCGTCGTTGATCAGCGCGGCCAGCGAGCGGGCCAGCCGGCGCAGATCCTCCGCGCCGGTGGGCATCAGGTGGGTGCGGCGCAGCCGGTAGAGCTGGATCCGGTGCTCCAGGGAGCGCAGGAAGCGGTAGGCGGTGTCCAGCGAGACGGCGTCCGCCCGGCCGACGTACCCGCCGCGGGAGAGCGCGGCCAGCGCCTCCAGGGTGTTGCCGCTGCGCAGCGCCGGATCGGTGCGGCCGTGCACCAGCTGGAGCAGTTGGACGGAGAACTCGACGTCGCGCAGCCCGCCGGGGCCGAGCTTGAGCTGGCGGTCCAGTTCGGTGGCGGGGATCGAGTCGATGACCCGGCGGCGCATCTGCTGCACGTCGGTGACGAAGTTGTCCCGGGCGGCGGCCTGCCAGACCATCGGGGCCAGCGACTCCAGGTAGGCGGCGCCGAGTTCGGCGTCCCCGGCGACCGGGCGGGCCTTGAGCAGCGCCTGGAACTCCCAGGTCTTGGCCCAGCGCTGGTAGTAGGCGAGGTGGCTGGCCAGGGTGCGCACCAGCGGGCCGTTGCGGCCCTCGGGGCGCAGGTTGGCGTCCACCGGCCAGATGGTGCCCTCGCCGGTGGTGTCCGCGCAGAGCCGGGTGAGGGCGGCGGCGAGCCTGGTGGCGGCCTTGACGGCCTCGTGCTCGTCCACGCCCTCGCGCGGCTCGGCGACGAAGATGACGTCCACGTCGGAGACGTAGTTGAGTTCGCGGCCGCCGCACTTGCCCATGCCGATCACGGCGAGCCGGCAGGCCCGGGCGGCGTCCTGGTCCTGCTCGGCGGCGAGGTCCAGGGCGGTCTGCAGGGTGGCGCCGGCCAGGTCGGCGAGTTCGGCGGCGGTCTGCGCGAGGTCGGTGGTGCCGGTGAGGTCGCGGGCCGCGATGGCGAGCAGGCAGCGGCGGTAGGCGACGCGCAGCGCGTCCGCCGGGCTGCGGCCGCCCTCCCGGCCGCGCCGGACGCCCTCGGCGAGCGCGCGGCGGAAGTCCTCCGGGCCGGGGTGCATGTCGCGCAGCTCGAAGGTGACCAGCATGTGCCAGTCGTGCGGGTGCCGGGCCAGGTGGTCGGCGAGCGCGGTGGAGACGCCGAGCACGCCGAGCAGCCGGTCGCGCAGCGGCTTGGAGGTGGTGAGGGTGTCGCGCAGGGTGTGCCGTTCGGCCTGGTCGGCGGCCTCCAGCAGCCGGGCCAGACCGAGCAGGGCGAGGTCGGGGTCGGCGGTGGCGCCGAGCGCGTCCAGCAGCACGGGGTCGTCGGCCAGGCCTTCCAGGCCGGGGCCCGCCAGCAGCCGCACCGCCTGCGCCGGGTCGGTGAACCCGCGCCTGACCAGTCTGATCTCCGGCCGGCTGACCCGGCTCCCGGCCCGCTGTTCGTCCACCGCCATGGCCCCTCCATCCGTCCGCCCCAGCAGGTTACGCGCCCTGACGGCCCGGCGCCGGACACGACCGCCGGACGGCCCGCCGCCGCGCGCCGCGCCGTCCGTCCGTGACCTCGGGCCCGCCGCGCTCGTTCTCCCCGCGCAGACCGTGCCACCCCGTCCCATCCCGTGCCACCCCCGTCCCATCCCGTTCCGGAGCGCCGATGCCCAGCCGCCTGCCCTCGCTCACCGGGCTGCGCTTCTGGGCGGCCCTGCTGGTGGTGCTCTACCACCTGTCCCGCAAGGTCGGCGGGCTGCCGGTGCTCGACCCGCTCGCCTGGTACGGGCGTTCGGGGGTGACGTTCTTCTTCGTCCTGTCCGGTTTCGTCCTGGCCTGGACGTACGGCGGCTCGCCCGTCCCCGCCGGGGCGTTCGCCCGCCGCCGGTTCGCCCGGATCTGGCCGCTGCACGTGCTGAGCACCGTGCTGTCGCTGGGCGCGGACGCCGCGATCGGCACGGCGCTGCCGGTGGCGGCCACGCTCTGGTCGCTGCTGCTGGTGCATCCGTGGGCGCAGGCGACGGTGTACGGCGGCAATCCGGCGTCCTGGTCGCTGGGCGCCGAGGCCTGGTTCTACCTGCTGTTCCCGCTGCTGCTGCGGTTGCTGGCGCCGCGCCGCCGGGCCTGGCTGCCGGTGGCGGCGGTGTGCGCGGCGCTCGGCCCGGCGCTGTGGGCGGCGGGCCCGCTGCTGCCGGCCGATCCGACGGTGCGCGGCTGGCTGCTGGACTACCTGCCGCTGGCCCGTACCCCGCAGTTCGTGCTCGGGGTGGCGGTCGGGCTGGCGGTGCGGCACGGGATGGTCCCCCGGGTGCGGCTCGGCGCGGCGGCCGCGGCGGTGGCGGGCTGGCACCTGCTGCTGGCGCCCTGGCACGCGGCCGTCCCGGACGCGCTGTGGTGGGGCCCTTACAGCGCCTCCCAGCTGGTGCCGGCGGCGCTGTTCGCGGCGCTGCTGGTGGCGGCGGCCCAGCGGGACGCGGCCGGTGCGGCGCCCCGGCCGCCAGGAGGACAGGGTCCGGTCGGACGGGGTCTGGCCGGGCGGACGGCGGTGCGGCTCGGCGAGTGGTCCTACGCCTGGTACCTGGTGCACGAGATCGGCATCCGCTGCTGGCTCGCCGAGTTGGGCCGCCCGGCGCCCGGGGCGGCGGCGCTCGGGGTCTGGCTGCTGCTGGCCGGGGGGTCGCTGGCGGTGGCGGCGGGCCTGTACCGCTGGGTGGAGCGGCCGTGCGAGCGGCTGCTGCGCGGCTCGCCGCGCCGGCCCGGCGGGAACGCGGCGGCGCCGCTGCCGGCCCGCGCGGTGCGGGTGGGGCGGCAGCGGCGCCGGGCGGCGGCCGGTCAGGCGTCGGTGGAGCCGTCCAGGTTGACGTAGGCGTAGAAGACGCCGATGTCGTAGCCGTCCTTCTGGGTGTTGAAGGTGGCGGTGAGGTCGGTGTCCCCGTTGCGCAGGTACGGCGAGATGTCCCAGCGGTTGGAGTCGTAGCCGAAGTTGTTGCGGTTGTACGGGTTGCGGACGAACTGGTCCTCCGGGGTCAACTCCTCGATGGTGGAGTTGAAGGCGTCGTTCGGCGCGTGGTTGATGTCGGAGAACAGCGTCTCGGGCCCGTTGGTGGACTTGACCGACAGGGTGTCGCCGGTCCACTTGAGGTCGCCGTCGTAGACCACCCAGCCGAGCTTGCCGTGGAGCTGACCGCTCTGCGGCGTCTGCAGCCCCGCGAGCTTGATCTGCCGCGTCGGGCTGTCCGGCAGCTCGACCTGGAAGCCGTCCCACAGGTGGATGTGCCGCATCGGCTTGCAGTCGTTCTCGTACGCGACGACGATCGTCCAGCCGCCCCAGCTGTGCGGCTTCACCACCGAGTCCATGTTGGCGACGGTGTAGGTGCCGTTGCCGGCGTTCCTGACCAGGTCGGTGATGTCGGCGGAGGCCTGGTAGCTGCTCTCCACGTCGGTGGTGATGTAGCCGATGGACGGCTGGTCGTTGGCGATGTCCCGGTACTGCTTCTCGCCCGGGACCTTGAGGTACACCTCGTCGATCTGGTTCTCCGGCAGCACGGTGTCGCCGATGCCGCGGGTGCCGCCCCAGTACAGCCGGGCGTACTTGACCTTGGAGCCGTCGATCAGGCCGAGGTCGGCGGAGCTGGCGGAGTAGATCGGGTCACCGAGCGGGCCGATGGAGCCCGGGTCGATGTTGATGTACTTCATCTCGTACTTGTTGTTGATCGGCATGCTGCCGAGGCCCTTGCGGGCGTCCTCGCAGGGCGGCTGCTCCGGGTCGAGGGGTGCCTTGGTCTCGTCACAGGTCATCAGCGAGTTGCTGATCCTGGTGACGGAGCCGTGGAAGTCGCCCTGGAAGCGGGTGGTGAACGGCAGCGGGTTCTCGGAGATGGTCTCGGCGCGCGGGTGCGGGTTCGACGAGCCGGAGCCGGAGCCACGGGCGTCGGCGATCGGGGTGGCCAGCAGCTGGCTCGCGACGGCGGCGAGGGCGGCGCCCGCGACGACGGTCCGGCGGGCGAGCAGACGGGCCGCGGCGGCGCGGCTGACAGCGGAGGAGGGCATGGGATCCTCTCGGGACGGAACGGACGAGCACGCCCATCGGACCACAACCGTCCGTCACAGGATCTTCACATGCCGCCATTGGGGAAACGATCCACCCGAGCGGACGGCCCGCTGTCATCCGATCGAACGACAGCGGGCCCGAAGGTGTTTGAGCCGCTCAGGCGCTCAGAGCACCTGGAGGTTCTTGCGCAGCTCGAACGGTGTCACCTCGGAGCGGTACTCCTCCCACTCCTGCCGCTTGTTGCGCAGGAAGAAGTCGAAGACGTGCTCGCCGAGGGTCTCGGCGACGAGCTCACTGCGCTGCATCAGGTCGATCGCCTCGCCGAGGTTCTGCGGCATCGGCTGGATGCCGAGGGCGCGGCGCTCGGAGTCGGTCAGCGCCCAGACGTCGTCGTCGGCGCCCGGCGGGAGCTCGTAGCCCTCCTCGATGCCCTTGAGGCCGGCCGCGAGGGTGACGGCGTAGGCGAGGTACGGGTTGCAGCCGGTGTCCAGGGAGCGGACCTCGATCCGGGTGGAGCCCTGCTTGCCGGGCTTGTACATCGGCACCCGGATCAGCGCCGAGCGGTTGTTGTGGCCCCAGCAGATGTAGGACGGGGCCTCGCCGCCGGCGCCGGCGGTGCGCTGGGAGCCGCCCCAGATCCGCTTGTAGGAGTTCACCCACTGGTTGGTGACGGCGGCGGTCTCGGCGGCGTGCTTGAGCAGGCCGGCGATGAAGGAGCGGCCGACCTTGGAGAGCTGGTACTCGGCGCCGGTCTCGTGGAAGGCGTTGCGGTCGCCCTCGAACAGCGACAGGTGGGTGTGCATGCCCGAGCCGGGGTGGTCGGAGAACGGCTTGGGCATGAAGCTGGCGTGCACGCCCTGCTCCAGCGCGACCTCCTTCATGACCAGACGGAAGGTCATGATGTTGTCGGCGGTGGACAGCGCGTCGGCGTAGCGCAGGTCGATCTCCTGCTGGCCGGGGGCGCCCTCGTGGTGGGAGAACTCCACCGAGATGCCCATCGACTCCAGCATGGTGATGGCCTGTCGACGGAAGTCGTGGCCGACCCCGCGCGGGGTGTGGTCGAAGTAGCCGGACTGGTCGGCGGGGATCGGCGGGGTGCCGTCGCCGGGCAGGTTCTTCAGCAGGAAGAACTCGATCTCGGGGTGGGTGTAGAAGGTGAAGCCCTGGGCGGAGGCCTTCTCCAGGGTGCGCTTGAGCACGAACCGGGGGTCGGCGTAGGACGGCGAGCCGTCGGGCATCAGGATGTCGCAGAACATCCGGGCGGTGCCGGGGGTCTCCGAGCGCCACGGCAGGATCTGGAAGGTGGTCGGGTCCGGCTTGGCGATCATGTCGGACTCGTAGACCCGGGCGAAGCCCTCGATCGCCGAGCCGTCGAAGCCGATGCCCTCCTCGAAGGCCTGCTCCAGTTCGGCCGGAGCCACCGCGACCGACTTCAGGAACCCGAGCACGTCGGTGAACCACAGCCGGACGAACCGGATGTCACGCTCCTCAAGCGTCCGAAGCACGAACTGCTGCTGCTTGCCCATGGGGACAGTCTCACCTCTGCTCTTTACGCTCGTGTTACGCCCGGAAGACCCCCGGACGCGACTGCCCCCATCATGGCCGATCACCGCGCGGGACGGCAGTCCGGACCCTGGTCCGACCCCCCGGACAGCACATTGCGTCAGTTCGACGATTACACTCGGGGGCATGCCCAATCTCCGTCTCGCCCTGAGCCAGATCGACCCCTGGGTCGGTGACATCGCCCGCAACAGCGATGAGGTGGTGCGCTGGACCAGGCAGGCCGTGGAGGCCGGCGCCCAGCTGGTCGCCTTCCCCGAGATGGCCCTGACCGGCTACCCCGTCGAGGACCTCGCCCTGCGCAGTTCCTTCGTCGAGGCGTCCCGGGGCGCGCTGGTCGAGCTGGCCGGGCGGCTGGCCGCCGACGGGCTGGGCGAGGTGCCGGTGGTGGTCGGCTACCTCGGACGCTCCGAGCACGCCTCGCCGAGGTTCGGCCGCCCGGCCGGCTCCCCGCAGAACTGCGCCGCCGTGCTGCACCGGGGCGAGGTGGTGACCCGCTTCGCCAAGCACCACCTGCCCAACTACGGCGTGTTCGACGAGTACCGCTGGTTCGTCCCGGGCGAGCAGCTGCCGGTGCTGCGGCTGCACGGAGTGGACGTCGCGCTGGCCATCTGCGAGGACATCTGGCAGGACGGCGGCCGGGTCACCGCGGCCCGCGAGGCCGGGGCCGGGCTGCTGCTGGTGGTCAACGGCTCGCCGTACGAGCGGAACAAGGACGACCAGCGGCTGGAGCTGGTCCGGCGCCGGGCCGCCGAGGCGGGCTGCCCACTGGCCTACGTCAACATGGTCGGCGGCCAGGACGAGCTGGTCTTCGACGGCGACTCGATCGTGGTCGGCGCGGACGGCGAGGTGCTGGCCCGCTCCCCGCAGTTCGAGGAGCACCTGCTGGTGCTGGACCTCGACCTGCCGGCCGCCGGCGACGACCACACCGACGGCCTGCTGCTGAGCGACGGGCTGCACCTCGTCCGCACCGACCTGGGCGGCGAGCCGCAGGCCGCGCCCGCGCACGCCCCGGCCCCCGAGGTGGCGCCGCGGCTGTCCGACGAGGCGGAGATCTGGGCCGCGCTGGTCTCCGGCACCCGGGCGTACGTCACCAAGAACGGCTTCCGGTCGGTGCTGATCGGCCTCTCCGGCGGCATCGACTCGGCGCTGGTGGCGGCCATCGCGGTGGACGCGATCGGCGCCGAGAACGTGTACTGCGTCTCGATGCCGAGCCGCTACTCCTCGCAGCACTCCCGGGACGACGCGGCCGAGCTGGCCCGCCGGACCGGGCTGCACTACCGCACCGTCTCCATCGCCCCGATGTTCGACGCCTACCTGGGCGCGACCGAGCTGACCGGCCTGGCCGAGGAGAACCTGCAGTCCCGGCTGCGCGGCACCCTGCTGATGGCGATCTCCAACCAGGAGGGGCACATCGTGCTCGCGCCCGGCAACAAGAGCGAGCTGGCCGTCGGCTACTCGACCCTGTACGGCGACTCGGTGGGCGCGTTCGGGCCGATCAAGGACGTCTACAAGTCGCTGGTCTTCCGGCTGGCCCACTGGCGCAACGAGGAGGCCGGGCGGCGCGGCGAGGTGCCGCCGATCCCGGAGAACACCATCTCCAAGCCGCCGTCCGCCGAGCTGCGGCCGGACCAGAAGGACAGCGACTCGCTGCCCGACTACGACCTGCTGGACAGCGTGCTGGCCCGCTACATCGAGGGCGACGAGGGGCGGGACGCGATCGTCGCGGCCGGCTTCGACCCGGCCGTGGTGGACCGGGTGGTCCGGCTGGTCGACACGGCCGAGTACAAGCGGCGGCAGTACCCGCCGGGCCCCAAGATCTCGGTCAAGAACTTCGGCCGGGACCGCCGCCTGCCGATCACCAACCGCTGGCGGCGGGGCTGAGGGCCCCTAGTTGAACCGGTAGGTGGCGGCCACCGCGAGGTGGTCGCTGCCGTCCCGGGGCAGGGTGCGGGAGTCGACCGGCGCGAGGCCGCCCTTGCTCATGATCTGGTCGATCCGGGCCATCGGGAAGGACGCCGGCCAGCTGAAGCCGAAGCCGTCCCCGGCGGCGCCCTGGGCCGAGCGCATCTGCGAGGTGACCGGCGCCAGGCTGCGGTCGTTCATGGTGCCGTTGAGGTCGCCGAGCAGCAGGACCTTCTTCACCGGCTCGGCCTGGATCGCGTCGCCGAGCGCCTGCGCGCTGACGTCCCGCTGGTCGACGGTGAAGCCGCCCTCGGCCTTCAGCCGCACCGACGGCAGGTGCGCGACGTACACCGCGACCGGGCCCTGCGGGGTGGCGACCTGGGCCCGGAACGCCCTGGTCCAGCCCATCTTGAGGTCCACCGGCGAGACTCCGCTGATCGGGTACTTCGACCAGAGGCCGACCGTCCCTTCCACCTCGTGGTACGGGTACGCCTCGGCGAGCCCGCTCTCGTAGTCGCGCAGCGGCTTGCCGGCCAGTTCCTGGAGGGCGACGATCTGGGCGCCGGAGGCCACCAGGCCGCGGACGGTGCCCGGCACGTCGGGGTTGGCGGCGGCGACGTTGTGGCTGACCACCGTCCAGTCGCCGGTGCCGCCGCTCTTGTCGCTGAGCAGGCCGCCGAACAGGTTGAGCCAGATCGCGACGGGCAGCAGCAGCGCGATCAGCGCGGTGGCGGAGCGGCGCAGCAGCGCGGGGACCAGCAGCACCGGGACGGCCAGGCCGATCCAGGGCAGGAAGGTCTCCAGCAGGCTGCCGAGGTTGCCGGCGCTGTTGGGGACGTCGGCGTGGAGGGCCATCAGCAGGGCGGCGAGCACGGCCAGCACCGCGACGACCAGGCCGCGCCGCCAGGTGGTGGCGCCGCGGCCGTCCCGGCCCCAGTGCCGCAGGCCCAGGAATCCTCCGGGACGGCCCGCGGGGGCCGGGGCGCCCGCCTCGTCCCAGGGGCCGGCCGTGCTCCGGTCGGTCCTGTCCGCCTGCGTCATCCGTGGCTCCCGTTGTTCGTGCCGTCGCCGGTCCGGTGTCCGGCCCGTGCGGTACGGGCGGGTGCCGGACTGGTGCCGGTTTGATCGGATACCCGGCTCAGCCTATGCCGGGACAGACGCGGGGCCGTCGGAGCGGGTTCCGGCGTGGCCCGGTTTGGTGAGCCAGGCCACGCCGGGCGCGGGTCGGACACAGGTCGGTGCAGGTCGCTGCGGGTACGGGACCGGGGCGCGGGGTCCGGGGCGCGGGAGCGCGTTCAGCCGCGGGAGCCGGAGGCCGCGTGCGGCGCCAGGCCTTCGAGCAGCGAGTCGACCATCCGGCGGGCCAGGTCCGGGTCCTCCAGGTCGGAGTCGTCCCAGAGGATGCTGCGGTACAGGATCGGGCCCATCAGCATGTCGCCGAGCAGCTCGACGTCGAGGTCGGTCCGCAGCACGCCCTCGTCCATGGCGCGGCGGATCAGGGCGAGCCCCGCCTCCCTGCGGGGCTTGATCACCCGGTCTCGGTACGCGCTGTACAGGTCGGGCAGGCTCTGCATCTGGCCGAGGGCGGCCTTGAGCACCCAGCGGGAGCGCTTGGCGAGGCCGCGCCGGCGCATGTAGTCGACCATCTCGATCAGGTGGTCCCGGGCGGTGCCGTCGGTCGGCGCGGGCATCGGGACTTCCAGCCGGCTGACCACGTCGACCAGCAGGGCCTCCTTGTTGGGCCAGCGCCGGTAGATGGTGGCCTTGCCGACGCCGGCCGCGGCGGCGATGCCCTCGATGGTGAGCTCGGACAGCGCGGTGCCGCCGGCCATCAGGTCCTCGACGGCGACGAAGATGGCCTGCTCGGCGGCCTCGCTGCGCGGGCGGCCGCGGCGTACGGCGGCGCAGGGCTGTCCGGCCCCGGCGGCCGGGGTGTCCGTCTTCATCCCCGCTGTACTCCCTCGCTGTCCGCGTGGCGCACGAGCGCCGTTCCGTTTCCGATGGTGGTCCGTGGACCGGGTTCCGATGGTGGTCCGTGGACCGGGCCGGGTGGCGGCCGCCGTCCTGGACCTCGGCCCTGCCACCCGGGGATCCACCCGGGTGACAGGGCCATTGTCGCTCAGCGCGATCGCGGGTCAGGCGTCCGCGGCCACGGCCTTGCGGCTCTGGTCGGGCTGCTCGGCGGCCTTCCCGGCCGGGCCGCCGGGGGCGGCCGACCGGCGCGGCAGCAGGAACCAGGCGATCAGCGCGCCGACCACCGTGATGCCCGCGGAGAGCGAGGCCACCACGTGCATGGCGCTGACGAAGGCGTCGTCGGCCGGGCCGATCAGCGCGGCGCCCTTGGGGCCCATCCGCTCGGCGATGGCCAGGGTGGCCTCCAGCGACTCGCCGGCCTTGCCGCGCAGGTCGTCGGGCAGCTGGTTGAGCGTGTCGGCCATGCCGTCGCGGTAGACGGTGGAGAGCACCGCGCCGAGCACGGCGACGCCGAGCGAGCCGCCGACCTGGCGGAAGGTGTTGTTGACGGCCGAGCCCGCGCCGGCCTTCTCGCGGGGCAGCGAGGCCATGATCGCGACGGTGACCGGCGGCATGACGTGCGCCATGCCGGTGCCCATCAGCAGGCCGAGCACGATCAGCACCCAGATCGGCGTGTCGACGCCCAGCAGGGTGTAGCCGACGAAGCCGACCGCGATCAGCAGCATGCCGACGGCGGCGGTGGCGGCGACGCCGAAGCGGTCGACCACCAGCCGGGCCCGCGGCGCGAACAGCAGCTGGGCGACGGCCAGCGGCAGCATCAGCAGGCCGGCCTGGAGCGCGCTGTAGCCGCGCACGCTCTGGATGTAGAAGACGCCGAAGAAGGAGACGCCCATCAGCGCGAAGAAGACCACGCCGACGACCACGACGGAGGCGCTGAACACCTTGTTGCGGAACCAGGTGACGTCCAGCGCGGGGAAGCGGGTGCGGCGCTCGAACCAGACGAAGGCGGCCAGCGCCAGCACGCCGATCAGCGTCGGCACCCAGGCCTCGGCGGCGGTGAAGTCGGCCAGCTCGCCGCCCTTGATGATGCCGTAGATCAGCGCGACCAGGCCGATGATCGACAGCAGCACGCCTATCGGGTCGAGCTTGCCGGGGTTCGGGTCCTTGGACTCGGGCACCAGGACGACCATCGCGATCACCGCGACGATCACGATCGGGACGTTGACCAGGAAGACCGAGCCCCACCAGAAGTGCTCGATCAGCAGGCCGCCGGTGATCGGGCCGATGGCGATGGCCAGGCCGACCGCGCCGGCCCAGATGCCGATCGCCTTGGGCTGCTCGGAGCGCTCGAACACGTTCATGATGATGGCCAGCGTGGCGGGCATCGCGAGCGCGGCGCCGACGCCCATCAGGGCGCGGTAGCCGACGAGTTCACCGGGCGAGGCGGCCAGTGCGGAGAGCAGCGAGGCGATGCCGAAGACGACCATGCCGCCGAGCAGCGCGCGCTTGCGGCCGAAGCGGTCGCCGAGCAGGCCGGAGGTGAAGAGCAGCCCGGCGAACACCAGGGTGTAGGAGTTGATCGACCACTCCAGGTCGCTCTGGCTGGCGCCGAGCCCGACCGGCGCGGGGGTCGCGATGGTCTTCATCGCGACGTTGAGGATCGAGTTGTCGAGGACGACGACGAGCAGGGCGAGCACCAGGGTGCAGAGGATCGCCCAGCGGCGGCGGTGGATGGCTTCCGGCACGCGGGGTGGCGCGGCTGCGGTGGTCATTGGTCTTCCCGTCCGTGGTGGTGTGGCACTGGCGGGCAATTCCGAGCCATGGTCGTCTCGTAACCCCCCGGCACCAGGGTAGCGGCCATTTCGATACGAGACGAATCCGTTTCGTAAAAACGCGGCAAAGCCCGCCGGCCGGCGGCCGGTGTGCCGCAGATCGCACCCGCGCGCCTGCACGCCCCTTTGCGCGCACGCCGGGGCGTGCAAGCATGGAGGTGATCCGGGGACGCCGTACGGCGCCACGAGACGACAACCCTTCAGGAGTCCGTTCGATGAACGCTTCTTCGCCTTCGCCTGCCCAGAACCAGGCGGCGACCGCCACCCTCTACGGCGGGGTCACCAACCGCCGCATCACCGTCCGCGACCTCGCCACCGCCAAGCAGCGCGGCGAGAAGTGGTCGATGCTCACCGCCTACGACGCCCTCACCGCCGGGGTGTTCGACGAGGCCGGCATCCCCGTCCTGCTGGTCGGCGACTCCGCCGGCAACTGCCACCTCGGCTACGAGACCACCGTGCCCGTGACCATGGATCAGATGGTGATGCTCTCCGCCGCCGTCGTCCGCGGCACCAAGCGCGCGATGATCGTCGCCGACCTGCCGTTCGGCTCCTACCAGGAGTCCCCCGCGCAGGCCATGCGCAACGCGGCCCGGCTGATGAAGGAGGCCGGGGTCGGCGCGGTCAAGCTGGAGGGCGGGGAGCGCAGCGCCCGCTCGATCGAGCTGCTGGTCGAGGCCGGCGTCCCGGTGATGGCGCACATCGGCCTCACCCCGCAGTCCGTGCACGCCTTCGGCGGCTACCCCGTGCAGGGCCGCGGCGACGAGGCGGCGCACCAGCTGCTGCGCGACGCCAAGGCCGTCCAGCAGTCGGGCGCCTTCGCGGTCGTGCTGGAGGCGGTGCCGGCCGAGCTGGCCGCCCAGGTCACCGAGCAGCTGACCATCCCGACCGTCGGCATCGGCGGCGGGCCCGACACCGACGCCCAGGTCCTGGTCTGGACCGACATGGCCGGCATGACGGCGGGCCGGGTGCCCAAGTTCGTCAAGCAGTACGCCGACCTGCGGACCGTCCTCGGCGACGCCGCCCGCGCGTTCGCCGAGGACGTCCGCGGCGGCGCCTTCCCGGCGGCGGAGCACAGCTTCCACTGACGGCCCCCGACGGCCCCGCTCCCCCGCCCGGGGAGCGGGGCCGCTGCCGTGCCCGCTCCCCCGGTGACAGCGGTCTGACAGCGCGGCGCCGGGCCCGCCCCCCTCATGACAGCCCGCTGACAGCAGGGCCGGACAGCCTGGGGGCATGACACGAATCGCCACCGCCCCGAACGACCGGGGTACCGCCGCGGGCAACGCCGTCGAAGTCCGCGGCATCGTCAAGCACTACGGCACCACCAAGGCCCTCGACGGGGTCGACCTCACCGTCCGCGAGGGCACCGTGCTCGGCGTGCTCGGCCCCAACGGCGCCGGCAAGACCACCCTGGTCCGGGTCCTCTCCACCCTGATCAAGCCCGACGCCGGCACCGCGTTCGTCGGCGGCTACGACGTCCTGCGCCAGCCCAAGCAGCTGCGCCGCACCATCGGCCTCACCGGGCAGTACGCCTCCGTCGACGAACTCCTCTCCGGGTACGAGAACCTCTACCTGATCGGCCGGCTGCTCGACCTCCCCCGCCGCGAGGCCAAGGCCCGGGCCACCGAACTGCTGGAGCGCTTCTCGCTCACCGAGGCCGCCAAGCGGACCGCCAAGACCTACTCCGGCGGCATGCGCCGCCGCCTCGACCTGGCCGCCAGCATGATCGGCCGCCCCAAGGTGCTCTACCTGGACGAGCCCACCACCGGCCTGGACCCGCGCACCCGCAACGAGGTCTGGGACGAGGTCCAGCGGATGGTCGCCGAGGGCAGCACCGTGCTGCTCACCACCCAGTACATGGAGGAGGCGGAGCAGCTCGCCGACGAGCTGACCGTCATCGACCGCGGCCGGGTGATCGCCAACGGCGGCGTGGCCGAGCTCAAGGCCAAGGTCGGCGGCCAGACCCTCCAGATCCGCGCCGCCCACCCGGCCGAGCTGCCCGAGATGGCCCGCTGCCTGCACGACCGCGGCATCACCAGCGCCACCGTCTCCACCGACACCGGCCTGCTCGCCGTGCCGATCACCGACGACGAGCAGCTGACCACCGTCATCGGGGTGCTCGGCGGCCGCGGCTTCGCGATAGCCGGCATCGACACCAAGGTGCCCAGCCTCGACGAGGTCTTCCTCGCCATCACCGGCAAGCCCGCCGACACCGCGGACGCCGTCCCCAGCCTCGCCAAGGAGCCCGTCGCATGACCACCGCCACCATCGCCCCCGCCCGGGTGGAGGACTCCCGGGTCGGCCTGTCCGGCACCTTCCGCCACGTCGGCGCGCTGACCCGGCGCAACCTGATGCGGATCAAGGCCGACCCGGAGTCGATGTTCGACGCCGTGCTGATGCCGGTCATCTTCACGGTGCTGTTCGTCTACGTCTTCGGCGGCGCCGTCTCCGGCAACCAGGACTCCTACAAGCAGTACATGATCCCCGGCCTGCTCGGGCAGACCGGCCTCACCCTCGCGATGGCCGTCGGCACCGGCCTGAACAGCGACTTCCAGACCGGCGTGATGGACCGCTTCCGGACCCTGCCGATCGGCCGGGCCTCCGTCCTGCTCTCCAAGATGGCCGCCGAGACCTGCCGGGCGCTGCTCTCCTTCGTGATCCTGATCGGCTTCGCGATGTGCATCGGCTTCGAGGTGAAGACCGGTCCGCTGGAGGTCGTGGCCGCGGTCGGCCTGTCGCTGGTGTTCGGCATGTCGATCGTCTGGGTCTCGATGCTGCTGGGCATGGCGCTGCGCAGCGCCCAGGCCGTCCAGGGCGTGGCCATGCTGGTCCTGATGCCGATGCAGTTCGGCAGCTCGATCTTCGCGCCGACCGACACCATGCCGGGCTGGCTCCAGGCCTTCACCAAGGTCAACCCGCTGTCGGCGCTCGCCGACGCCTCCCGCTCCCTGCTCAACGGCCAGGGGCCGCTGGCCCACCCGGTGATGGTCGTGCTGATCTGGTCGGTGGCCACCACCGCGATCTTCGCGCCGCTCGCCGTCGCCCGCTTCCGCAAGCGGACCTGAGAACGGCCGCCGGCCCTCCGCGGGGGAGGGCCGGGGGGCGACCGGCCGGCACCAGGGGACGGGGCCGGCCGACGGAACGGCTGACCGGTGACCAGGGACGGACGCCGGTCAGCCGATCCACTCGTACATCCGCTCCCGGATCTGTTCCGGGGTCAGGCCCTCGCCGGCGGCGTGGGCGGCCTCGAACGCGGCGTCGCCCAGCAGGGCCCGCAGGGAGGCCGCCGCCCGGCCGCGCTCGACGCGGTCCAGGTAGCCGCCCTTCGGGCCGTTCAGCACGTGGTGCGCCCCGTGCAGCACGGTGGCCTGCCGGGCCCGCTCCAGGTCACCGTCGCGCTCGGCGAAGGAACGCAGCACGCCCACCACCGCGGGCACCACCATGACCGTCATCTGCTCGCCGAAGCCACTGGTGCTCGCCGTCTGACGGAGCAGCGTCCGCCCCTCGCGCAGCGCCGCGAGCCCCTCGTCCGGCCGGCCCGCCCGGGCGGTGATCCAGCCCCGGGTGGTGGTCAGCATCCCGGTCACGATCCCGGGGGCGAAGCTGCCGACGCTGGTCGCCTCCATCCGGTCCAGCTCGGCCAGCGCCTGCTCGTGCTCGCCTCGCAGCATGTGGACGCCGCAGAGTGTGAGGCCGCCGAACAGCAGCGCGCCGGTGGAGGAGTGGTCCGCGCTGTGGGAGTCCAGCCCGGCCAGCGCCTCCCGGATGATCCGCTCGCCGTGCTCCATGTCCTGCTCCAGCAGGGCGGAGCCGAGGTTCACCCGCAGCATCGGCACCTCGTGCGGTGTCCCCAGCTCCTCGGCCAGCTCGATCGCCCGCTCGTACGCTGCGGCGGCGGCCGCCGGATCGCCCCGGTTGGCCAGCGACTCGCCCTGGGCCGCCAGCGCCTGGGAGACCCCCCAGAGGTTGCCGGCCCGCTCGTACAGCTCCAGGGAGCGCGCGCCGTCCAGGATTCCCTGGTCGGCCCCGCCCGGCCAGTCGTTCAGCATCTTGGCCCGGAGCTGCAGGATGAACGCGAGGTCGTTCGGCCCGCCGTGCTCCTCGCAGCCGCGGACGGCGTCGTCCAGCAGGCTCTTCATCAGCTCCAGCCGGCCGGCCAGGAACGCCCCGAACACCCGTATCAGGCCCGGGAACCGGTAGGCCTGCGGCAGCTCCGGGGTGTAGACGTCCAGCAGCTGCTCCGCGACGGCGATCGCCACCGGGTTGCCGAGCACGTCCAGGTTCCCCTCGAACATGCCCATCAGCCGGTACATCGCGAGCAGTCGGCGGGCCTCCTCGACGACCCCTTCGGGCATCGGCAGGCCGTAGGAGAGCACGTCCCGCTCCAGCGGTACGGGCGGCTGCGGGCCGAACGGATCCGGCCCGAGCGCCGCGACGGCGTCGTACCAGCCGCGGGCCTCCATGCTGTAGCCGCGCAGCGACCAGTACCAGCTCATGCCGAGGGTGAGGACCAGCGACTGCTCCTCGTCCGCGAGGTCGATGGCGCGCCTCAGCGCGGCCCGGACGTTGTCCAGCTCGCGCTCCAGCACCGTCAGCCAGTGCAGCTGCTGGGGGCCGTGCATGTTCAGGAAGGCGGTGGCGACGACGCTCCGGAAGTGCGCCAGGTGGCGGGCCCCGGTCGCGTCGCGCTCCTCCTCGGACTCGGCGAGGCGCTCGGTCGCGTACTCGTGGATGGTCTCCAGCATCCGGTAGCGCGGCAGGCTGCCGTCGTCCAGGTCGGCGACCAGCAGGGACTTGTCGACCAGCGACAGCAGCAGGTCGGCGACCTCCCCGCCGACCACCTCGGTGCCGTCGGCGCAGATCGCCTCGGCGTCCTCCAGCTGCCAGCCGCCGGCGAACACCGAGAGCCGGCGCAGCACCGCCCGTTCGCGCTTGCCCAGCAGGTCCCAGCTCCAGTCGACCACCGCGCGCAGGGTCTGCTGGCGCGGCAGCAGGGTGCGGCTGCCCGCGGTGAGCAGGGCGAACCGGCCGTCCAGGCGGTCGGCGATCTGGCGCGCCGTCATCACCCGCAGCCGGGCGGCGGCGAGTTCGATGGCCAGCGGCAGGCCGTCCAGGCGGCGGCAGATCTCGGCGCAGGCCGCCGGGTCGGTGTCCGGGTCGAAGCCGGGGCGGGCGGCGATGGCGCGCTCGGTGAGCAGGCGCAGCGCCACCGGGTCGGGCAGCGGCTCGACCGGCAGCACGGTCTCGCCGGGCACGCCGAGCGGCTCCCGGCTGGTGGCGAGCACGGTCAGTTCGGGGCACTCGGCGAGCAGGACGTCGGCGAGGTCGGCGGCGGCCTGGATCAGGTGCTCGCAGTTGTCCAGCACGAGCAGCATCCGGCGGTGGCCGCAGTGCTCGACCAGCCGGCGGACCGGGTCCTCGGCGCGCTTCTCGATCACCTCGGCGACCATGCCGCCGCTGTGCAGCACGATCTCGCGCAGGCCGAGCGCGGAGACGACGGCGGCGGGCACCGCGTCCGGGCTCTCCAGCGGGGCGAGTTCGGCCACCCAGACGCCGTCCGGCCAGTGCCCGGCGGACTGCTCGGCGCGGCCTGCCTCGATCGAGAGCCTGGTCTTGCCGGAGCCGCCGGGGCCGGTCAGGGTGATCAGCCGACTGTTCGTCAACGTTCCGCGCAGCGCGGCGAGATCGCCCTCGCGGCCGACGAAGCTGGTCAGCCGGCCGCGCAGGTTTCCGCCGACGCGCGGGGGCTGGAGCGCCCCGGACCGTTCGGCGGCCGGCGGGGCCGGTATGGGCTCCGGCGCGGGCACGGTCGCGGGCGCGGTCGGCGCGGGGGCCGGTTCGACCTCGGCCGGGGTCAGCAACGTGGCGTACAGGGCCTGGAGTTGGCGCCCCGGGTCGACGCCGAGCTCGTCGGCGAGGGCGCGCCTGGTCCGCTCGTAGTGGCGCAGCGCCTCGGCGGTGCGGCCGCTCTCGTGCAGCGCCCGGATCATCAGCTGCTGCAACGGCTCGTCCAGCGGCTGCCGTTCGCAGAGCTCGGTGAGCTCGGCGACCAGTTCGGCGGCCCGGCCGAGCCCTAGCTCGGCGGTGATCCGGTGGCGGCGGGCCTCCTCGCGCTGGGTCTCCAGCCGGGCGGCCGGGCCGCTGCGGTCCGGCAGGTCGGCCAGGGCGGGGCCGCGCCACAGCGCCAGGGCGGCGCGCAGCCGGTCGGCGGCGAGCGCGTGGTCCCCGGTGTCGAGGGCGCGGCGGCCTTCGGCGCCGAGCCGCTGGAACTCGGCGAGGTCGGTGGCCGGGTCGGTCAGCCAGTACCCGGCCGGGCCGGAGCCGATCTCGTCCCGGCCGACGGTCCGGCGCAGCCGGCCGACCAGGGTCTGGAGCGCGGCGGAGGAGTCCTGGGGCGGCTCGGCCTCCCACACCTCGTCCACCAGCAGGTCGGCGGGCACCGGGCGGCCCTGCCGGAGGGCGAGCGCGGTGAGCAGTGCCCGCAGCCGGGCGCCGCCTAGCGGCACCGGGGTGCCGTCGTCGTGGTGGGCCGTCGTGGTCCCGAGGATGCCGTAGTACACCGGTCCATTCTGGTCGATGGGCGGCGCTCGGGGCGCACAATTGTCCAGGGGCCCCTCACCGGCGGCGGAACCCGGACGGGGCCCTCGGACGTTCACCCGGGACGGCTTGTCCGGTCACCGGCCCGCCCGGCATGATCGATCCCCTGCCCGCTTTTCCTCGGACACCCGGAGCACCCACACCATGACCTTCGCCGCCACGCAGCGCTCACGCAGCGAGGACCGCCGGATCAGCCCGGTGTTCTGGGTGCTCCTCGCCGTCCTCGCCACCTCCGGCTGGGCGGTGTACTCGGGCTACGGGAACGCCTCGTTCGGGGTGTTCCTGTTCGTGGTGGCGGGCTGGATGGTCTCGCTGTGCCTGCACGAGTACGCGCACGCGCGCACCGCGCTGCACGGCGGCGACATCAGCGTCGGCGCCAAGGGCTACCTCACGCTCAACCCGCTGAAGTACACCAACGTGCTGCTCAGCTTCGTGCTGCCGATCGTGTTCGTGATCATGGGCGGCATCGGCCTGCCCGGCGGCTCGGTCTGGATCGAGCGGGACCGGATCCAGGGCCGGCTCAAGCACAGCCTGATCTCGGCGGCCGGGCCGCTGGTGAACGTGGTGTGCGCGGCCCTGCTGCTGGTCCCGATCGGCGCCGGCTGGCTGGACGACCCGACGGTGCACGCGGTCTGGAACGGCTACGAGCTGAACGTCTCGCCGTTCGCGGCCGCGCTCGGCTTCCTCGGCCTGCTCCAGCTCAGCGCCGCCCTGCTGAACCTGCTGCCGGTGCCCGGCCTGGACGGCTACGGGATCGTCGAGCCCTGGCTGTCCTACAAGACCCGGCGCGCGGTCGAGCCGTTCGCGCCGTACGGGCTGCTGGCCGTGTTCGCGCTGCTGTGGCAGCCCGAGGTGAACTCGTTCTTCTTCGGGGTCATCCACGACCTGATGAGCCTGTTCGGCGTGGACCAGGACTACGCGACGCTCGGCCGGTACCTGTTCAGCTTCTGGAAGAACTAGCCAGCTCGGCTAGCCCTGCTCGGCTGCCGCGGCGGCCGTGGCCTCGGCGATCTTCGCGCGGCGGCGGTTCATCCAGAGCACGTTGCTCGCCACACCGGCCATCGGGAGCCAGATCAGGCCCAGCCAGAAGCCCTGGGTCAGCGAGACCACGGCGGCCGCCAGCGCGAGGACGACGACGATCAGGGCGAAGAGGGACGTGCGGGGCATGGCGGGAGGCTCCTAGGGCCGGGTGCGGTCGGCCGGATTACGGCCGCACCCATTGTCGCCGACCTCACCTCCGGAACTGGTCCAGGGGTGAGGCCGACACGGCTCGACCGGATCTCGGAGCGGACTGTCCCGAACGGTCCGGTCCCAGACCGTTCGCTCCCGGACCGTCCGATCTCAGACGGTCCGGTCTCAGACGTCCGTCACCCGCAGGCCCGCGTGGGCCTTGTAGCGGCGGTTGACCGAGATCAGGTTGGCCACCAGCGACTCCACCTGGTGCGCGTTGCGCAGTCGGCCCGCGAAGATCCCCCGCATGCCGGGGATCCGGCCGGCCAGCGCCTGCACGATGTCGGTGGCGGCCCGCTCCTCGCCGAGCACCATGACGTCGGTGTCGATCTGCTCCACCGACTCGTCCTGGAGCAGCACCGCCGAGAGGTGGTGGAAGGCGGCGGTGACCCGGGAGTCCGGCAGCAGCGCGGCGGCCTGCTGGGCGGCGCTGCCCTCCTCCGGCTTCAGCGCGTACGCGCCCTGCTTGTCGAAGCCGAGCGGGTTGACGCAGTCGACCACGATCTTGCCGGCCAGTTCCTCGCGCAGCGCGGTCAGGGTCGCGGCGTGCCCGTCCCAGGGCACCGCGACGATCACCACGTCGCTCTCCCGGGCGGCGGTGGCGTTGTCGGCGCCACGCACGCCGCGGCCCAGTTCGGCGGCGGAGGCCTCGGCCCGGGCCGCGTCGCGCGAGCCGATGATCACCTGCTGGCCGGACTTGGCCAGTCGCAGGGCCAGGCCGCGCCCCTGGTCGCCGGTGCCGCCGAGGACACCGATCACCAGCTGTGAGACGTCCGGCAGTTCGTGGGCCGGGTTTGTCGCTGAATCGAGGGAAGTCATGGGCCGATCCTGTCAAACCCCCGGCCGGACGCGACATTGTGGGCCGCATGGACGCGGTGAGAGTTTCGGCACTCCGGCAGCACCTGGCGGGCACCGGCTGGCTGGAGGCGGTCGGCGGCTTCGCCGGGTCGCTGCGGCGCTCGGTGTCGCGGCGCGGGGCCGGCGAGCTGCTGCTGGTCGGCACCGAGGCGTACGAGCCCTGGCATCTGGCCGCGCACCTGGCGGACGAGGCCGCCTGGTCGGCCGTCCCCCGACTGGTGCCCACCCTGCTGCGGCACGCTCCGCCGGCCGGCGCCCCGACGCACCTCGCGCACGGCCTGCGCCGGCTCACCGCGGCCGGGCGCGGCGCCACCGTCCTGGTGGTGGCGCCGGAGGCGGCCGGCCCGACACTGCTGGAACGGGTGCAGGACGCCCGCCGGCACGGCGCGACCGTGCTCGCACTGGACGGCGCCGCCCCCGCCGAGCCGGGCGACCTCGGCGGGCTCGCGCACGAGCGGCTCGCCGTCGGCACCGCCGACGAGGAGCCCTTCGACCTCGCCCAGCACCTGGTCAGCGCCGCCGCCGGGCGGCCCCCGGGCCGCCGCACCGCGCTGGACCGGCTCGCCGAACTCGCCGGCCGGCTGACCGTACCGCCCGCGATCAGCCGCTGGTAGCCCGGGCCGGGCCCGGCCCACCCCGGCCCACCCCGGCCCGGCCGTGACGGCCGGACGCCGACCGTGACGGCCGTGTGCCGGGCTGAAAAACCCTTTGCGAACCCGGCGGCCCGCGTTCGAGGATGCTGGTTCGTGAACGACGACGAACCCCCGCATCCCCCCGGCACCTCCGGACGGTCTCGCACGCTGCTGCGCTCGCTCGCGCCCGACCTCTCGCCCTGGCGCGCCTCCCGCGACTTCCGCTTCCTCTGGCTCTCCGGCTGCGTCACCAGCTTCGGCAGCTACCTGACCTACGTCGCCGTACCGATGCAGATCAAGGAACTGACCGGTTCCTCCTTCGCGGTCGGCCTGATCGGCGCCTTCGAGCTCGTCCCGCTGATCGTCTTCGGCCTGTGGGGCGGCGCCCTCGCCGACGCCCTGGACCGCCGGAAGCTGGTGCTGCGCGCCGAGGCCGGGCTGGGCCTGCTCGCCGGCCTGCTGCTGCTCAACGCGCTGCTGCCGTCCCCGCTGCTCTGGCCGATCTACCTGGTCGCCGCGCTGGTCGCGGCCTGCGACGGGTTGCAGCGCCCGGCCCTGGACTCGCTCACCCCGCGGATCGTCCCGCACCAGCACCTGACCGCCGCGTTCGCCCTCAACTCCCTGTACCGCAACGCCGCTTCGGTGGCCGGGCCGGCGCTGGCCGGCGTCGTGGTGGCGTTCTCCGGGGTGGGGACGGCGTACGCGCTGGACGTGCTCACCTTCGCCGCCTCGCTGCTGCTGCTCGTCCGGATCCGGGCGGTGCCGCCGGCCACCGGCGCCGAGCGGCCGTCGGTGCGGGCGGTGCTCACCGGCATCCGGTACGCGTGGAGCCGCAAGGACCTGCTCGGCACCTACACGATCGACCTCTGCGCGATGCTGTTCGCCTTCCCGGTGGCCGTCTTCCCCTTCCTGGCCTCCGAGTTGGGCGCGGACTGGGCGCTCGGCCCGATGTACGCGGCCTCCGCGGCCGGCGCCCTGCTGGTCGGGGCGACCAGCGGCTGGACGTCCCGGATCCACCGGCACGGCCGACTGCTGGTGGTCGCCGCCGTCGGCTGGGGTGCGGCCATGGCCCTGGCCGGCCTGTCCGGGAGCATCTGGCTGGTGCTGCTCGGCCTGGCGCTGGCCGGCGGCGCCGACGAGATCAGCGGGCTGGCCCGCTCGACCATGTGGAACCAGTCCATCCCGGACGAGGTGCGCGGCCGGATGGCCGGCGTCGAACTGCTCAGCTACTCCGTCGGCCCCCAGCTCGGCCAGGTCCGGGCCGGCACCATGGCCGGGCTGGTCGGCGTCCGCGCCGCCGTCTGGAGCGGCGGTCTGATCTGCGTCGCCGCCGTCCTCGTGGTGGCCGCCGCGCTGCCCAAGCTGCTCGCCTACGACGACCGCACCGACCCGCACACCGCCGCCGTCCGCGCCGGGCACGAGCGCGCGGAGCGCGAGCGGGAACAGCAGCGCGAGCGGGGGCAGCAAGGCGAGCGGGAGGCCGCCGCGGCGACGGACTGACGCCGACTTGCTGACGGCGCCGGCTTGACAGCAGAAAGCCGGACGCCGCCCCGGCCGCTACTCGCCGCCGCCGTCCTTCGGCGTGTCGTTCCAGCGCTCGTCCCCCTGCCGCCACTCCCGGTTGCGCTCGTCGGCGAGTTGCAGGGCGTGCGCGGCCTCCTCCGGGCTGTCGTACGGGCCGAGGCGGTCCTTGGCGGGGCACTCCGGCCCCTCCTCGACCTTGCCGTGCTTGATGCAGTAGAACCACTCGCCGGGCTTTCCGGTCGGCTTGCGGTGGAATCCCAGGGGCATGGTGCCCTCCCGTCGACGCGATGGGGTCGTACCGATCATTCCCCGGCCGGGGCCTCCGCGCACACCGCCCGGGCGCGCCGGGGGCGGCCGTTAGACTCGCGGCCATGGCTCTCGTACCCGGCATCCAGTCCCCCACCCGCAAGGTCCCGGCGCACATCGCGCGCCCCGAGTACGTCGGGCGGCCCGCCCCGACGCCGTACACCGGGCCCGAGGTGCAGACCGCCGAGACGATCGAGAAGATGCGGATCGCGAGCCGGATCGCCGCCCAGGCGATGGCGGAGGCCGCCAAGCTGATCGCCCCCGGCGTCACCACCGACGCGCTGGACGCCGTCGCCCACACCTACATGTGCGACCACGACGCGTACCCGTCCGACCTCGGCTACCGCGGCTTCCCCAAGTCGGTCTGCACCTCGATCAACGAGGTGATCTGCCACGGCATCCCGGACTCGACCGTGCTCCAGGACGGCGACATCGTCAACATCGACGCCACCGCGTACATCCACGGGGTGCACGGCGACCTCAACGCCACCTACCTGGTCGGCGACGTCGACGAGGAGTCCCGGCTGCTGGTCGAGCGGACCCGCGAATCCCTCGACCGGGCGATCAAGGCCGTCAAGCCCGGCCGTCAGATCAACGTGATCGGGCGGGTCATCGAGTCCTACGCCAAGCGCTTCGACTACGGCGTGGTGCGGGACTTCACCGGGCACGGCATCAACACGTCGTTCCACTCCGGCCTGATCATCCCGCACTACGACAGCGAGCGGGCCACCGAGGTGATCAAGCCGGGGATGACCTTCACCATCGAGCCGATGCTCACCCTGGGCACCTACGACTACGAGATCTGGCCGGACGGCTGGACGGTCGTCACCAAGGACCGCAAGCGCACCGCCCAGTTCGAGCACACCCTGGTGGTCACGGCGGACGGCGCGGAGGTCCTCACCCTGCCGTGACCCCGGCCGGGCGCCGGGCGGCCCCTGGAAACCGCCGAGCCGCCGAGCCGTGGGGCGCCGGTTCAGCCGATGAGCCACTGCTCCTCGGCGACGGCGCCCACCTCGGTGCAGGCGTCGGTGAGCACGTCCAGGACGCGCAGCGGGTCCGGCAGCGGCTGCTCGGGCCCGCGCAGCCACCGCACCTGCGAGCCGTCCGGCAGCGCGGCCGGCGGCAGCAGGGTGTACGAGCCGCGGCAGTGCCAGCGCAGGCCGGGGTGCTCGGACATGGTGTCCGGGGTGGAGTCGAGGACGCTCGGCCACCACTCGTCCTCGTCCTGCGGGGTGCCCCGGGTGGCGGTGAAGAACAGGTAGCGGTCCTCGCCGACGGCGGCGACCGGGCCCTCGACGCCCCGCTCGGTCAGCCGTTCCAGGGCCAGCCGGCCGGCCTCGACCGGGACGTCCAGCACGTCGTGGGCGCGCCCGGTGGCGGTGATGAAGTTGGTCTGCGGATCGCGGGCGAGCCAGCGGGCGAGCTGCTCGGGATCGGTGGTGGCCTGGGTCTGCCAGGCGAAGGAGACCGGGTGCTGGGCGGGGGCCGGACAGGCCACCCGGTCGCAGGAACAGCGGTAGCCGGCCGGATGCGCGGCCGGCGCGAGCGGGAATCCGGCGCGCACCGCGCCGAGCAGCTGATCGAGTCGGGCGGCGGGGCCGTCCACGTCACCCGACCGGGCCCGCTGACGCTCACGCTTCTGCCACCAGGTCGTCCACCTGCCGCCGGCTTCCATCGGGCCCCTTCCGCGCACTGCCGTACCTGGTGCGGCACAGCGTTCGACGTACCACTCCGACGCAACGCACAGCGCCCCCCGCTGCTTCCCGGGGCGGTGCTCGGCCCTGCTGTCCACGCCCTGCCGACCGGGAACCGGGGTCACCGGAGGGCCGACGCCCGGGTCACGGTACGCAGTCGCGGCAGCACGCTGTCCGCGCCAGGTCGGCCGGAGGGCGCGCGGATCCGCGCCCCGCCCGGCCCGTACGGGGCCCGCTGACCCGGGTGAACCCCGGGGGCGTAACAGGAAGGATAAGGGTGCGCGGGGCCTCCGGATGACCGGGGGCGGTGCCTCTCCGGTCACACTCCCCGCACCCGGCAGGATCCGCCGGACGGGCCCGGGCGTGTGCGCCGGTCACCCGTGCGGAGGTGAGACCCTGGTGGGGTGAAGAGCGCGGACACCGAATTCGTCGGCGGCCCCCTGGACGGCCGCATCCTCCCCATCCCGCTGGGGCCGATGTTCGGCGTGCCGAAGACCTACAAGGTGCCGGTCCCCGCGCACGGCGACTCCCCCGCGCGCACACTGGTGTACGTCCGGTCCAAGCAGGTGCGGGGCATCAGCTGGCACTGGCGCTACGAGTTCGACGAGGCGGCCACCGCCCGCGCGTCCGGCTGACGGCCGCACCGCCCGCGCCGGCCGCCGCCCCCAGCCTCCCCGGGAGGACGGCATGGCGAGAACGGCACGGCACCCCCGCAGCCGCCCCCAGGCGGTCGCGCACCACAACCGGCAGGTCGCCGGCGTCACCGGGGCGCTGCTGGTGGCGGTGTGCGTCTACACCGTGGTGATCGGCCCGAACGGCTGGCTCTGGTTCGGCTGGGCGGTGCTGCTGCTCGCCTGCGTGGCCCTGTTCACGGTCCACCCCTGAGCAGCCGCACCGCCTGTGCCCAGCCCCCCACGCCGGTCAGTCCTCCTCGGCGAGGATCAGGTAGAGCTTCTTGCGCGCCTCGGTGAGCACCGCCAGGCCCTTGGCGCGCTGCGCCTCGGTGCCCGTCGCCATCACCTGGCGGATCGCCTGGTCGACCGCGGCCAGCGCCTGGCCGACCTCCTGGACGGCCTCCCAGTCGACCTCCCGGCCGGCCTCCGCCCACGGCTCGGCGGGCCCCGCCTCGGCCTCGGCCCGGCCCGCCTCGGTGAGCGACACCAGCCGCTTGCCGCCGACCTCCTCCGCGGTGATCAGGCCCTCCTCCTCCAGCAGTTGGAGGTTGGGGTAGATCGAGCCCGGGCTCGGCCGCCAGGCCCCACCCGTCCGCTCGGAGATCTCGGCGATCATCTCGTAGCCGTGCATCGGCCGCTCCTTGAGCAGCGCCAGCAGCGAGGCCCTGACGTCCCCGCGCCGCGCCCGGCCGCCGCGCCGCCCGTGCGGACCGCCGCGGCGCCCGCCGTGCCCGCCGAAGCCGTGCCCGAACGGACCGCCCATCGGCCGCCCTGGGCCACCGCCGCCGAACGGCGGCGGGCCGAAGCCGCCGAAGGCCTCCCGGCCCTCGAACTCCCGCCCTTCGAAGTCCGGCCCCGGCCCGCGGCGCCAGCCACCGCGCGGACCCTCGCCGCTGAACCGCATTCCCGGATTTCCTCGGTTTCCTGAGCGCATGGCGCTCACCTCCTCGTTCACCGAGCCAGTCGAGTTACTGTCTCGATAGCTCGACGATATATCGGCGACTGTCGCTCGTCAACGGATTCCGACACGAACGGCGCACCGGCGCCCCACCCCGCCGCCCGGGCCCCGTCCGGCCGCTACGGTGACGGGCATGGCCGGTGAACGAGACCTCGCGAAGCTGCTGCACGGGATGCGCCCGCTGCTCAACCCGGGGCGGTACGTGTACTGCACGCTGCCCGCCAAGGTGCCCGCGGGCATGCGGCCGGTGGTGACCGTCGCCGAACCCGAAGGGGTCACGGTCGTCGTCGCCCAGGAGGAGGCCGACGCACTCGGGCTGCGCTACGAGTACGTGGCCGCCTGGATCACCCTGCAGATCCACTCCGCCCTGGAGGCCGTCGGCCTCACCGCGGCCGTCGCCGGGCGCCTCGCCGAGGAGGGGATCAGCTGCAACGTGGTGGCCGGCTTCCACCACGACCACCTGTTCGTCACCGCCGACGACGCCGACCGCGCCGTCCGGGCCCTGGAGGAACTGGCCGGCCGCTCCGCCTGACGACGCCGCCGAGTGGCCGCCCCCGCACGGCCCTCCGACACTGGGAACGGCTGCCCGGCCACCCCGGCCGGCCGGCCCCCACCGGAAGGAGACGGCCGCCATGGCCACCTGCGTCACCTGCGGCAACGACTACTGGCTCGCCTTCGAGATCAAGACCATCACCGGCGACACCTACACCTTCGACAGCTTCGAGTGCGCGATGGAGAAGCTCGCGCCGCGCTGCGAGCAGTGCCAGGTCCGCATCGTCGGCCACGGCGTCGAAGTGGCCGGCCGCTTCTTCTGCTGCGCCAACTGCGCCCGCGTCAACGGCGGCCTCGGCGACCAGATCCGCGACGCCGTCGGCGCCCGCCCCGCGTAACGGCGGGAAGCGGAACAGTCGGCCTGTACCCCCGGTTCTGTCTCCCGAGCCGCTCGCGCGACCGGGGCGGCCCCACGACAAAGGCCCCCTGACCTGCGGCTTCGCAGATCAGGGGGCCTCAGTCAAGCTAGGGCGGCGGAAGAGTCGGCCTGTACGCCGGGTTCTGTCTCCCGGGGTGCTCGCGCGGCCCGGGGAGGCGGCCATCCATCTAGGACTGCCGTTGCCGACAGCCTCGTGCGGTCTACCCGCGGACTCGGGCGAGCAGCCCTCAGTCATCCGCGCACGGCGCCCGAGGGCGCCGATCTTGACCTTGCTCCAGGTGGGGTTTACCGAGCCGGCCGAGTCACCCCGGTCGCTGGTGGTCTCTTACACCACCGTTTCACCCTTACCCGCCGCCGAAGCGGTGGGCGGTCTGTTTTCTGTGGCACTGTCCCGCGGGTCACCCCGGGTGGGCGTTACCCACCACCCTGCTCTGTGGAGCCCGGACGTTCCTCGGCGGGTCAAGGACCCGTCGCGGCCGCCCGGCCGGCTCTTCCGCCGTAGTGGTCATCGTAGCCGCTCGGGTGGGGCCTCCCGTACACCGGAGCGGACCACGGGCGGCTCGCCGCCGAGGCGGGCGGCCACCCGGACGGCGGTCGCGGTCGCCCACGGGGTGGTGGTCGCCAGGCCGAGGAGGAGGATCGCGCCGCCCAGGCCCACCAGGATCCACCAGCCGGCGTGGCTGGCCGGGGCGAAGCCCGTCGCCACCGGGCCGACCACGGCCGAGGTGACGACCGTACCGATCACCGCCACCCCCAGCGACTGGCCGATCTGGCGGCTCGTCGAGGCGACCGCCGCGGCCACCCCCGCCTGGGCGCGCGGCATGCCGGAGACGGCCGCGTTGGTGATCGGCGCGTTGACCATGCCGAAGCCGAAGCCGAACAGCGCGTACGCCGCCAGCAGCAGCGCCGCCGGGGAGTCGGCGGCCAGCCTGGTCAGCAGCAGCCCGCTCGCGACCAGGCCCAGCCCGGCCGCCACCAGCGGGCCGCGCGGACCCCGACTGCCGACGATCCGGCCGGACAGCGGCGCACAGACCAGCATCATCGCGGCCATCGGCAGCGTCCACAGGCCCGCCTCGAACGGGTCGTAGTGCCGGACGTTCTGCAGGTAGAGCGTGTTGAGGAAGAGGAAGCCGCCCAGGGCCGAGAAGGCGCAGACCGCGGTGACGGTGGCGCCGGTGAACGGCGCGCTGGCGAAGAACCGCGGGTCCACCAGCGGCTCGGCCACCCTCCGCTCCCACAGCGGGAAGGCGACCAGCGCGGCCACGGCGGCGACCGCCAGGACGAGGATCAGCGGGGACGTCCAGCCGCTGCCCGGGCCCTCGATGATGGCCGCGGTGCCGCAGCCCAGCAGGACGATCATCAGCAGCTGCCCGACCGGGTCCAGCCGGCGCGGCCGGGGCGAGCGCGACTCCGGGACGTAACGGGCGGTCAGGAGCATCGCGACCACGGCGACCGGAACGTTGATCAGGAAGATCGACGGCCAGCCCGCGCCGTCCACCAGGAAGCCGCCCAGCAGCGGGCCGAGCGCCATCGAGATGCCGACCACGCCGCCCCAGACGCCGATCGCCCGGGCCCGCTCCTTCGGGTCGGTGAAGGTGTTGGTGATGATCGACATCGCCACCGGGTTCAGCATCGAACCGCCGACCGCCTGCAACGCCCGGAACGCCACCAGCCACTCCAGGCTCGGCGCCAGACTGCACAGCAGCGAGCCGAGCGCGAAGCACAGCAGCCCGGTCTGGAACACCCGGCGGCGGCCGAAGCGGTCGGCCACCGAGCCGAACAGCATCAGCAGCGAGGCCAGGACCAGGGTGTAGGCGTCGATGATCCACTGCAGCCCGGACGCCGGGGCGTCCAGATCCCGCTGGATCGCCGGCAGGGCGATGTTCACCACGGTGTTGTCCAGGCCGACGATGAACAGGCTCAGGCAGCAGATCGCCAGGACGAGCAGTCGGCGGCGGCGCCCCGGGGCGACGGAGGGCTGGGCTTCGGGCACGGGACCGATCCTCCCACCTGGGCGGTGCTCGGGGGCCGTGTGACGGACCGTCCGGGTGGCGGCGCCGGGCGGGCGCCGGGGGCGTGTGGAAGCGGAGGGGGTCAGACGGCGGCGAAGCGGACGGTGCGGGTGAGCGGGTCGGCCTGCGTCAGCCGGACCCGGATCAGCCCGCCGAGCGGCAGCACCGCCCCGGGATCGGCGCCGTCGCAGCGGGCCCGGACGGCGGGCCGGCGCAGCTGCACCGTGCCGGCCGCGGGCCGCCGCTCGTCCACGTCGATCACCACGGCGGTGAAGTCCTCGCCCTCCCGGCCGGCCAGCAGCTCCGCCTCCGCCAGGTCCACGCAGGCCCGTTCGACCTCGGCCGCGCGGCGGTCCCCGCTCGCCATCAGGCCCGGCACGGCGGGCAGCGCCTCGCGCGCCCAGTCCGGCACCTCCTCCCCCGCCGCCACCGCCGCGCACACCTCCTGCGCGAAGCGGTCGCCGAGCCGGCGCAGCGGCGCGGTGCAGTGCGCGTACGGCGCGGCGAGCGCGGCGTGGCCCGGGTCGGCCGGGGCGGGCAGGCCCCGGGACTCGTCGAAGGCGTGGTAGCCGGCGCCGCGCAGCAGGCCGGTGCACGCGTTGAGGAAGGCGGCGTCCATCGGCGCGTCCGGGTCCAGGGAGCGGATCAGCTCCGGGTACGGGAGCGCCTGCGGCCAGTCCACGTCCAGCGCGGCGGCGATCCGGCGCAGCCGCTCGTACGCGGCGGCGGGCGCGGCGGGCAGGGTGCGCAGCAGGCCGACGCCCGCGTCGAGCATCAGGTCGGCCGCGGCCAGGCCGGTGAGCAGCGAGATCTGCGCGTTCCAGCCGTCGGCGGGGCCGGGCGCGCGGTAGCCGAGGACGTAGCCGTGCAGGGTCTCCTCGACCTCCTGCTCGGGCACCGGGAGGCTGATCCCGCCCCGCGCGCGCTCCTGCTCCTCGCGCAGCCGGCCGACGGTGGCGAGCAGGGCGAGCTGTTCGTCGGCGCCGCCGAGGTCCACCGCGCGCTGGACGGCCGCGTAGTCGAGGCGGCGGTGCGAGCGGACCAGGACGCGGCGCAGGTCGGCGAGCACCACGGCGCCGTCGGCGTCCAGGTCCAGCTGCCAGAGCAGGGCGGGCCGGGGCTCGCCGGGCAGCAGGCTGGCGGCGTCCTCGGAGATCCGGGCGGGGTGCAGCGGGACGCGGTGGTCCGGGAAGTACAGGGTCTCGACCCGGCGGCGGGCCTCGGCGTCGATGGCGCCGCCCGGGCGGACGAAGGCGGCGACGTCCGCGATGGCGTAGTACACCCGGTAGCCTCCGCCGGGGCGGTGGAGCAGGTGCATGGCCTGGTCGAGGTCGCGCGAGCCGGGCGGGTCGACGGTGAACAGCGGCAGGTCGGTGGCGTCGTGCTCGGGCAGCCGGGGGCGCTCGGCCGCCTCCTCCGCCTCGGCCAGCACCGGCTCCGGCCACTCGGTGTGGATCTCCAGGCGGGCACGGAGTTCGGTCAGTTCGGTGTTGATCCGGGCGGAGTCGGCGGCCTTGACGCGCAGTTTTCGGCGAGGCATGCAGGCAGCGTAGGGCGAATCGGGTGATTCCGGACGGATCACCCCGCCGGACGCGCCGGGCGGCCGGGCGGCCGGGCGGCCGGTGCTGCCGGTGCTGCCGGTGCTGCCGGTACCACTGGGCGGCCGGTGCTGGTGGGCTCAGCGCCCCAGCAGCGACTTCAGGTCCTTGCCCGCGAGCACGACGGCGTCGTCGTAGCCGCCGGTGGCCAGCCGGAGCATGAAGGCCACCGCGTCGTCCGGGTGCGGGTCGGTGTACGGCTCGCCGTTGTAGTCCAGGAACAGCAGCATCGCCTCGAAGGCGGTGCGCTTGTTCCGGTCGATCAGCGGGTGGTTGCGGGACAGGCTCTGGCCGAGGGCGGCGGCCTTGGTCCACGGGTCCGGGTAGGCGTCCCCGCCGAACAGGCTCGCCTGCGGGCGGGCGATCGCCGAGAGCAGGCCGCCGAGGTCCCGGATGTTCTCCGGGCCGCCGGCCAGGTAGGTGACGTCCTCCAGGTCCAGGTACTCGGTCACAGGTCCTTGAGCCTCTCCAGCGTCTCCGCGTTGGCGGCACGGATCCGGGCGACCATGGCGGCCCGGCGCTCGGACCGGCTCTGCCGGCCGGGCTCCTGCGACTGATCGGTGAGCGCGTCCGGCACCTCGGACTGGCGGACCTCGAAGGCCAGCTCGGCGGTGTCCGACCCGGCCGGGGCCTCGGTCACCCGCACCCGCCCGGCCATCACGGCCTCGGCGGCGGCCCGCACCGCGAACTCCAGGGCCTGCCGGGTCTCCGCCGGCAGGCCGGCGGGCAGGCGCACGGACAGGGACTCCTCCACGGCGTCGTCGTCGCCGGGCACCAGGTCCAGGGGTCGCAGGGTCATCTCGCTCACTCTCCTCGCTGCTCACCGTAGTGGCGAACGCCGGGCGGCCCCACCGGATTTCCACCCCCCGGGCGGGGTGGGGCCCGGGTGTGAGCACTCGTAGGCTGGGGTCAAGTGGTCGTTCACGAAGGGGGTTCGGGCAATGGGTGCGGTGAAGGTGACCGGGGCGGCGGTGTCGGGGGTGTTGGCGGCGACGGGGGCGCTGCACGCGGTGTGGGCGGTGACGCCGTGGCCGCTGCGGACGCCGGAGGAGTTCGCGGACACCGTGGTCGGCGCGGGCGACGGACCACCGTCCCCGGCGGCCTGCGTCGCGGTGGCGGGGCTGCTCGGGACGGCCGCGTACCTGGTGGGGGCGGAGGCCGGGGTGCTGCCGGCGGTGGGGCCGCGGCGGCTGCGGCGGGCCGGGGTGCGGGCGGTGGCCGGGGTGATGCTGGCGCGCGGCGCCGGCGGCCTGGTGCTGTTCGGGAGGGCCGTCGAGCGCTCGGAGCGGTTCAAGCGGCTGGACACCCGGTACTACTCGCCGCTCTGCCTGGCGCTGGCGGCCGGGACGGCCGTGGTCGCGGGGGCCGGCGGCGCCGAGTAGCCGCGGCCGGGGCAACCGTCTCGGGGCCGGACAGGCAGGACGGGCAGGACGGGCCGCCCGGGGCAGGCCGGTTTTGCGTAGGGTGGCGGGGTTCATCCGCCACAGAGTGTTGAGGAGTCCGCTGTGCTGGTGCTGTTGCCGCCTTCGGAGGGCAAGGCCGCGTCCGGGGACGGGGTGCCGGTGGCGCTCGACCGGCTGTCGCTGCCCGGGCTGACGGCCGCGCGCGGCGAGGTGCTGGACGCGCTGGTCGGTCTCTGCCGGGGTGACGAGGACACCGCCGCGGAGGTGCTGGGGCTCAGCCCCGGGCTGCGCGGCGAGATCGCCCGCAACGCCGGGCTGCCGGCGGCGGGTGCCCGTCCGGCGGGCGAGGTGTACACCGGGGTGCTGTTCGACAACCTGGGTCTGGCCACGCTGGACGCGGCCGCGTACGGCCGGGCCGAGCGGTCGCTGCTGGTCTTCTCCGGTCTGTGGGGCGCCGTACGGATCTCCGACCGGATCCCGCCCTACCGCTGCTCGATGGGCGTGAAACTGCCCGGCCCGGGGGCGCTCGGCGCGTACTGGCGGGGCGCGATGGCGTCCGTGCTGCCGGAGGCGGCGGACGGGCTGGTGCTGGACCTGCGCAGTTCGGCGTACGCGGCGGCGTGGAAGCCGGCCGGCGAGGTGGCGTCCCGGACGGCGACCGTCCGGGTGCTCCAGGAGCGCAACGGCAAGCGCACGGTCGTCAGCCACTTCAACAAGGCGACCAAGGGGCGCCTGGTGCGGGACCTGCTGGTCGCGGGGATCGAGCCGAAGACGCCGGGCGAGCTGCTGGACGCGCTGCGGGGCCTGGGGCACCGGGTGGAGCTCGCCGCCGAAGGCACGGCGCGCAAGCCGTGGCAGCTGGACGTGGTGGTCACCGAGGTGCACTGAGCCCGCTCCGGGGGGCGGTCCCCGGAGCCAGGCGTTCAGCCCCGGGTGTTCAGCGCAGGTGCGAGGTGTCGTTGAGCAGCCGCAGCGAGGCGTTGCCGTCCGCGTAGTACTGGACGGCGCAGAACGAGGCGGCGGACAGCTCCATCCGGTACAGCGCGTCCGGCGGGGCGCCGAGCGCCAGCCGGACCAGCGTCTTGATCGGGCTGACGTGGGAGACCACCAGCACGGTCCTGCCGGGGTGCCGGGCGATGATCTTGTCCCGGGCGACGCCGGCCCGGTGGGTGAGCGTGGTGAAGCTCTCCGTGCTGCCGGTGGGCTTGGCCTTCGCCGAGCCGAGCCAGGCCGCCAGGTCCTCCGGGTGGCGCTCCTGCACCTCGGCGAAGGTCAGGCCCTCCCAGTCGCCGAAGTCGACCTCGCGCAGCCCGTCCTCGTACCGGACCTCCAGGCCGAGCCGGGCGGCGACGATCTCGGCGGTCTCCCGGGTGCGGCGCATCGGCGAGGCCACCACGGCCTGGATGCTGCCGCGGGCGGCCAGTTCCTCGGCGGCCCGCGCGGCCTGCCAGCGGCCCTTGTCGGACAGTTCCGGGTCGCTGCCGCCGCTGCCGGAGAAGCGCTTCTGCGGGGTCAGCGCGGTCTCGCCGTGGCGGAGCAGGACGAAGGTGGTCGGCGTGCCGAGGTCGGCGGGGGCGGCCCAGCCGGCCTTGGGGGCGGCGGTCTCCAGCGGCGGCTCGTCCACCACCGCGGCGGCCCGCGGCCTGGGCTCCCACTGGCGGCCGGCCTTGCCCGCGTCCATCGCCTCGTTGGCGAGCCGGTCGGCGTCCTTGTTCCGCTCGCGCGGGATCCAGGTGTACGTCACCCGGGCACGCGGGAGGATCGTGCGGGCCTCGGCGGCGAGCGGCTGCATGTCGGGGTGCTTGATCTTCCAGCGCCCGGACATCTGCTCGACGACCAGCTTGGAGTCCATCCGGACGTCCACCGAGGCGTCCGGGTCGAGCTCCCGGGCCGCCTTGAGGCCGGCGATCAGGCCCTTGTACTCGGCCACGTTGTTGGTGGCGTGGCCGATGAACTCGGCGGCCTCGGCGATGATCTGTCCGGTGTCGCCGTCCCGGACCACCGCGCCGTAGCCGGCCGGCCCCGGGTTGCCCCGGGACCCGCCGTCCGCCTCGACGATGAAGCGAGCCGCCACCGGGTCAGGCGCCCGAATCGGCGGTGCGGACCAGGATCCGCGAGCAGTTCTCGCAGCGGACCACCTTGTCGGCCGGCTCGGCCTTGATGGCGTTGAACTCGGTGATGGAGAACTCGGTGCGGCAGCCCTCGCAGCGGCGCTGGTAGAGGCGGGCCGCGCCGACGCCGCCCTGCGTCTGGCGCAGCTTGGTGTAGACCTTCAGCAGGTCGGCGGGGACGACGGCGGCGACGGTCTCGCGGTCCCGCTTGACCTTGTCGGCCTCGGTGTCGATCTCGGCGAAGGCGGCGTCCCGGCGGGTCTCGGCCTCGGTGAGGACGACGGTGGAGTGCTGCAGGCGCGCGGTCAGCTCGGTGACCCGGGTCTGGGCGCTCTCCAGCCGCTCCATGACCTCCAGCACGATCTCCTCCAGGTCGCCCTGGCGCTTGGCCAGCGAGCCGATCTCGTGCTGGAGGTTCTCCAGGTCCCTCGGCGAGGTGATCGCGCCGGAGTCCAGGCGCTGCTGGTTGCGGGCGGACCGGGCGCGGACCTGCTCCACGTCCTGCTCGGCCTTGGTCAGCTCACGCGTGGTGTCGCCCTGCTGGGCCTCGGCGGCGACCACCAGGTCCTTGAGCGCGGTGTGGTCGGCGGAGGCCTTCTCGATCTCGGCGTGCTCGGGCAGGCTCCGGCGCCGGTGGGCCAGCTGGTCGAGCTTCGAGTCGAAGGCCTGGAGGTCGAGCAGGCGGATCTGGTCGGCGGGCGCGGCGTTCAAGGGGAAGGCTCCTGTGAATCGGGTCAGGCGGTGAAGGACATGGAAGCGTGCGCGGTCCACGGGTCGGTGACCCGGTGGGAGACCTTGGTCTCCACGGCCCAGCCGCACCGGTCGGCGGCGGTGTGCAGGGCCCGCTCGGCCAGGGCGAGCCAGGGCCACTCGGTGGCCCAGTGCGCGGCGTCGACCAGGGCGACCGGCGCCGCCTCGGCGGCCTCGGACGCGGGGTGGTGGCGCAGGTCGGCGGTGAGGTAGGCGTCCACCCCGGCCGCCCGCACCTCGGCGAAGAAGCTGTCGCCCGAGCCGCCGCACACCGCGACCCGGCTCACCAGCCGGTCCGGGTCGCCGGAGACCCGGACGCCCGCGGCGGTGGCCGGCAGGCCCTCGGCCACCTGCGCGGCGAAGGCCGACAGGGGCAGCGGGGGCTCCAGCAGGCCGATGCGGCCGGTGCCGCGGCGGCCCAGCGGGTCGGTCGGGTCCGGCACCAGCGGGCCGGTCACCCGCAGGCCCACGGCCTCGGCGAGCGCGTCCGAGACGCCGGGGTCGGCGTGGTCGGCGTTGGTGTGCGCGACGTGCAGGGCGATGCCGTTGCTGATCAGCGTGTGCACGACCCGGCCCTTGAAGGTGGTCGCGGCGACGCTGGTGGTGCCGCGCAGATAGAGGGGGTGGTGGGTGACCACCAGGTCGGCGCCCCACTCGACGGCCTCGTCGACGACCGTCTGCACGGGGTCGACGGCGAACAGCACGCGGCCGACCTCGGCCTGGGGGTCTCCGCAGACCAGGCCGACGGCGTCCCAGGCCTCCGCCCACTGCGGCGGGTAGACCTCTTCGAGCGCGGTGATGACGTCGGACAGTTTCGGCACCTGTCGAGACTACCGTGCGCGCGGGGGCGGTCGGGCCTCGGCCGTTCGGCGACCTGGGCGGCGGGGCGGCGGCAGCGGGGCGGCCGGTGCAGCGGGGATGCGGCGGCGGCGCGGTGGCGGCGCGGTTCGGACACGGGTGCCGATGGCGTACGGACGCGCGTCAACCTGCGGCGGGGGCGCCCGGGAGGGGCCGGCGCCGGTCGCATGCGCCCGCGCGCCCGGCGCCCACTGCTCACACGGGAGCCCTCGCACGAATTCGAAACCGCTTCCTGATCACCCTTACGAGTGAAGTGACCGGCTCTACGTTGAGCCACTCCCGCCTCGAAAGTAACTTCAGTCCTGCGAACGGGAGTTGCCCCGACAGTTGCCCCGACCGGGGGTCGGGAAGGCGCTCCGCCGGACACGGGCCCTGGCGAGACCGGGCCCGGGGCGGGCACGGCCGGGGCTCCTGCCCCAGGCGCGGCACCGCCGTACCAGGGCGGTGCGCCGCACCGGGGCGGCACGCCACACCGAGGCGGCACTCCCGTTCAGGGGCGGCACTCCCGCTCCTTCCGAGGAAACCGATCAGGCCGGGCCGCACGCCCGGGTGCCGGAGCAGGTGGGCACCCGCGGGCGGCGGACGAGACGAAGGGATGTGGTGGCGAATGGCGGCGGGCACATCGCTGCGTACGGCCGGGGGCGGGGAATCGGCGGGCCACGGGCCGGATGCGGCCGGACCGTGGCCGGAGACGACGCGGGCGGCGCTGGCGGAGGCCGGCGGCCGGGGAGGCGGCGGCGACTGGGAGGTCACCGCCGGGGGCTTCTGGTGCACGGCCAGGCCGCCCGCGTCGGTTCCACTCCCGGAGCAGGGCTGGAAGCTCCACGTCAGCGCGGCCTCGGCGGCGGGCGAAGCAGTGCTCGCGGCCGTCGTACGGGCTCTCGCCGACGACCCGTGCCCGTTCAAGTTCGCCGCCGGGGAGCAGCGGCTGCGCGAACTCAACTCCCGTGACAGCGATCGGGGTTCGGCGGGAAAGTTCATCACCGTCTACCCGGCCGACGACGCCCAGTTCCGGCGGCTGGCCGCCGGACTCGACCGGGCCACCGCCGGACTGCCCGGGCCCGCCGTGCTCTCCGACCGCCCCTACCGGCCCGGCAGCCTGGTCCACTACCGGTACGGCGCCTTCGCGGCCCGCGCCGAGCTCGGCCACGACGGGGAGTACCGGTCCGTCCTGCACGGGCCGGACGGCGAACGGGCCGAGGACGTGCGCGGCGCCTCCTACCGGGCGCCGACCTGGGCCAGGGACCCGCTGGAGACCGGTGCGGCCCGGCCGGGGGTGAAACGCGGCACGGGCGTGCTGCTCGCCGAGCGGTACGCGATCACCGCCGCCGTACGGCACAGCACCAAGGGCGGGGTCTTCCTCGGCCGGGAGGCCGCGAGCGGCGCCGAGGTCGTGGTCAAGCAGGCCCGCGCACACATCGAGATCGACCGGGCCGGCACCGACGCCCGCGACGCCCTGCGGCACGAGGCCGCCCTGCTGACCCGGCTGGACGGGCAGGGCCTGGCACCCCGCCCGATCGAACTGATCGAACGGGACGACTCCGTCTTCCTCGTGCAGGAACGAATCGCCGGACAGCCGCTCGGCGCGTGGGTCGCCGCCCGGCTGCGGCGCGACGGCAGCCCCGACGTCGACTGGGCCGACGCCGGACCGGTCGCGCACGCCCTCCTCGACCTCGTCGAGCGGGTGCACGCCCAAGGACTCGTCCTGCGCGACCTCTCCCCCGGCAACGTGATGGTCCGCCCCGACGGCCGCCTCCGGCTCGTCGACCTCGAACTCGCCGCCGAAACCGGCCGCCCCGCCGGCTCCGCCGGCACCCCCGGCTACCGCGCCCCCGAACAGGGACCCGGCCGGCTCGGCCTCGTCCACGACGGCACCTGCGTCGCCGACCCGGCCGTCGACCTGTACGCCCTCGGCGGCCTGCTCTTCCTCCTCGCCACCGGCCACGACCCGCTACTCCCGGACGACCTGCCCCGGGCCCGCCCGGTCACCGAACGCCTCGGCCGCTGGCTCGCCCTCGCCGCCCGCACCGGCACCACCGCCCGCCGCCTCGCCCCCGCCGTCCTCGGCCTCCGGGCCGAACAGCCGGGGCAGCGCTGGAGCCTCGCCCAGGTCAGGGCGGAACTCGCGGGCGAAGCCACTGCGGACGCCCGGCGCGGCGATGACACACGCCCGGGCGGGGCTCCCGGTGCCGCGCACGGGCATGAGACCACCACCGCCGTCACCCCCCTGTGGCAGGCCCCGAACCGGCGGACCGCGCACACCCGGCACCCCGACGGCGGCCCGCATGCCGCCGGCCCGACCGGCGACGCCGCCACCGCACCCCCGCAGCGAGCCGCCGACGGCAGTGCCGCGCCCGCCAGGGCCGGTGCCATGCGGGCCGCCGCCGCTCCGCCGTGGCGCGCTGCGGCCCACCGGGCCACGCCCGCCGAGCACTCCGCCGACGCCCACGACGACCGTTCCACGACCGACCCGGCCGCCGCGACCGCCACGACCGGCGGCCCCCGGGCTGCCGTCCGACCCGACGGCGCCGCTGCGGACGCCGCCTGCCGCACGTCGGCCGGCCTCCTCGACCGGATGCTGTGCGACGGCCTGCGGCAACTGGCCGTCACGGCCACGCCGCTGCGGCGGGACCGGTTGTGGCCGGTCGTGCCCGCCGGGGAGCGGACGGATCCGTGCAATGTGCAGCACGGCGCCGCCGGAGTGCTGGCGGTGCTGGCGCGGGCGGTGGCGGCGGAGGGCCTGCCGGGCGAGGTGCGCGCGGAGGCCGCGCGGACGGCACGGACGGCCGCCGGGTGGATCGAACAGCGCCTGGCCGCCGAGCCGGCGGTGCTGCCCGGGCTGCACTTCGGGCGGTCGGGGACGGCCTGGGCGCTGCTGGACGCCGCCCGGGCGCTGGGCGACGACGCGCTGGCCGTTCGGGCCGCCGCGCTCGCCCGGCGGATCCCCGTCGAGTGGCCCAACCCCGACGTCTGCCACGGCGCGGCCGGCTCCGGGTTCACCCAACTCCGCTTTGCGGCCGAAGGCTTCACCGCCGAAGCCGCCGGTGACCCGGCCTTCCTCGACCGCGCCGCCCACTGCGGCCGCGCCCTGCTCGCCGCCGCCCGGCACGAGCCGTACGGGCGGGTGTGGCCGGTGCCGGCGGACTTCGACTCGGCGCTCGCCGGGATCACCCACCTCGGCTTCGCGCACGGCGTGGCCGGTGTGGGCGCCTTCCTGCTGGCCGCCGCCGAGGCGACCGGCGACCGCGACCTGCTCGCCGGCGCCGTCGAGGCCGGGCACACACTCGCCGCGACCGTCCGCTGGGACGCGCCGCGCGAGAGCGCCTGGTGGCCACAGAGCGCGGACGATCCGGACCGCGTCAGGCTGGCGCACTGGTGCAGCGGCTCGTCCGGCGTGGGCACCTTCCTGCTGCGGCTCTGGCGGGCCACCGGCGACGCCACCGCGCACGGGCTGGCGCTGGCCGCCGGGCGGGCCGTACTGGCCGGGCGCTGGCACGGCGGGGTGAGCGCCTGCCACGGCCTGGCCGGCGACGGCGAGTACCTGCTCGACCTCGCCGAGGTCGCCGATGTCGCCGACGGGCAGGAATTCCGTTCCGGCGCCGAGGAGTTGGCGCAGCTGATCGCTGCCCGGTCGGCGCTGCGGGGCGGCCTGCTGGTGCTGCCGGACGAGACCGGGACGGGCTGCGCGGCCGGCTACGGCACCGGCGCGGCGGGAGCGTTGGCCTTCCTGCTGCGGCTGCGGCACGGCGGCCCCCGGCTCTGGGTGGATCCGGTGCCGCCCGCCGTACGCCGGTCCCAGGGTGCGGCAAGCGGGGTGAGCGGGGCATGAACGTGGCCACCCGGACCGTCGCGCAGGCGCTGCGCCGACTGAGCTTCACCTTCGCCGCCGACGGCGGTCACGCCGCCTGCCTCGCCTCGGCCGCCGACGGCGGTCACGCCGCCTGCCTCGCCTCGGCCGCCGACGGCGGCTGGTACGTGGAGAGTTGGCGGCTGCCGTCGGACGGCGGGCCGGCCACGCCGCTCGCGTTGCCGCTGCCCGGCAACCGGTCGGAGAGCCTGCGTTCGCAACTGGTCGCGCTGCCGGACGGCTCGGTGCTGGTCTGCCGGCACGACGGCGAGCGGCACGACCTGGTCCGCCTCTCGTACGGCGAGAACGGCGCCGTGGAACAGCAGGTGGCCACGATCCGGATGCCCGGGCTGCGGCTGCTGCCGATCCCGACGCCCCCCGGGGCCGGCCCTCGGACGCCGGTGGCGCTCGCCCTCGGGACGGACACCCGCCCGGCGACCACCGCCTGGCTGGTGCGGACGGACGGCAGCGAGCCCGAACGGGTCGCCGAGATCCCGGGGTTGCACGGCGGCGGCGCCTGGCTGGACCACGCCGGGGCGCTGCTGGCGCTGGACCGGGTGAACGCGGGGCTCGTCCGCACCGTGGTGCTGGACCTGCGCAGCGGCACGACCACCCCGTTGCTGGAGATCGGCGAGCGCAGCAACGACCGGCTGGTGCTGTTCGACCCGGACAGCCGGTTCGCGATGGTGCGCAGCGACGCGCCGGGCACCGACCGGCTCGGCTGGGGCGTGCTGGGCGGCGGCGAACCGCTGCGGTTCCCGGAGTGCCTGCACGTCGCGGGCATGTTCCTGCGGCCGGTCGCGCTGCGGCGGACGGCGGACGGCCCGCAGGTGGCGGTGCAGGTCGACCACGGCGCCGGCTCCGCGCTCGCCCTGTGGCGGGCCGCCGCCGGCCGGCTGGACCAGCTGCCGGTGCCGCCCGGCCGGCTCGGCGCGGTCGGCCACTGGGGCGGGGCGGCGCTGCGGCTCCCTTACTCCTCGCCCGACCACCCGGCGGCGCTGGCCGCCCTGGACGTGGACGCGCTGCTGGCACACGGCCCGGCGAAGCCCGGGTCCGGCCCGATACCGATGCCGCTGCCACTGCAACTGGCGCCGCTGGGCTCCGGCCTGCCCGGCCCGTGGCGGGACACCGTGCTGCCCTGGCAGCCCGGCGGTCCGCGCACCCCCCGCACCCCGCCGCCGGGTTGGCGGGTGGACGGCAGCACCGCACCCGGGGACGGCGGCCGCTGGCAGCCCGCGCAGAGCCTCGAACTCGCCGGCCCGGCCGGGCCGTTGGAGGCCGTGGTGTACGGCGGGGACACCTGGCTGAGCAGCCCGCACCTGGTGCTGGCGCTGCACGGGGGCCCGGCGGACGCCTGGCGGCTGGAGTTCGACCCGGCCCTTCAGCGGATGGCCGCCGAGGGCCTGGCCGTGATCGCACCGAACCAGCGCGGCTCCACCGGCTACGGGGTGGCGCACGCGATGGCCATCCGGGGCGCCTGGGGCGGGCCCGACCTGGACGACGTGCTGTACCTGCTGGACGGCATCGCCGGCCAGCGCGCGGCACTCGGGCTGGAGCCGCCGGCCCTGTTCGGGGTCAGCTACGGCGCGTTCCTGGCGCTGCTGGCGGCCGCGCACGCGCCGGCCGAGCAGGTGTCCCGCTGCGCGGTGGTCGCGCCGTTCCTGTCCGGCGCCCGGCTGCTGGCCGAAGCGGCGGCCCCCGTACGGGCATTGACCACCCGGCTGGCCGGCGACGAGCCGATCACCGACGCCCGTGGCCCGCGCGACGTCCTCCAGCTGGCGCACCGGCTGAGCGCCCCACTGCTGGTGGTGCACGGCAACCGGGACGAGGTCGTGCCGGTGAGCCAGTCCCGTTCGCTGCGGCACGAGTTGCTGCGGATCGGCCGGGTCGAGGGCGCGGACTTCCGGTACGTCGAGGCGGCCGGATCGGGCCACGAGGTGCTCGCCGAGGAGGGCGCGGCCGTGCTGCACGAGCTGCTGGCCGCCTTCCTGCGGACCGGCCGACCGGGCTGACCGGAGCCCCGACACCTCGGTACGTCGACACCTCGACTCCTCGACTCCTCAGGACGTCGGCACCTCGACATCTCGACATCTCAGAACGTCGACACCTCACCACACAGACTCCCGGGCCCGACGCGGCCCGGGGCACCACCCCGGCGCGGCGGACCGAGCCGCCCGGGGGCGACACCCGATGCCCGCAGGCAGATCGCGGCGGGCGTAGTTCCAGGGGAGGAACCCGATCATGGAGAACATGGTGGACTTCGAGACCGACCTCGCGGCGCTGCAGGACCTGCCGGAGACCGAGTCCGTCGAGCTGACCGGCCACGGCGCCGGCTGCCAGTACACCTGTCTCATCCTCACCTGCCTGATCTTCACCAACAGCTGATCCAGGCGGTGAGCCGTGGGTGCCGTCCCCGCCTGTCCGGACTGGCGGGGACGGCACCGTCCGTTTCCCTGCACGTGCCCGCCCGCCCCCCTACCCAACGTTCTGACGTTCCGACGGGAGCTCCGACTTGCCCCGCCGCCCCACCGGCTGGACCCTCGCACTCGGCATCGCCCTGCCGGTCGAGGCCGCCACCACGCTCGCCCTGCCCGCCGCGCTCGCCGCGGCCGTCGACGCCACCCTCGGCCACCGGCCCGGGCCCGGCGCCTTCGTACGGCTCGCCCTCGTCCTGGGCGTGGCCGCCGCAGCCAATGCCACCGCCGCCGCGGCCGGCCCGGCCTGCTCCGCCGAGGCCACCGCCGCCCTGCGCGGGCGCCTCGTCCGCCACCTGCTCGCCCTCGGACCCGGCGGCCGGCTCCGCCACGGACCACCGCCCGGCGACCTCGCCGCCCGCCTGCTGGGCTCGGCCGGCGACGCGGGCGGCCGACTGCCCGCCGTCCTCGGCGCGGCCACGGCGCTGCTCACCTCGGCGGGCGCGATCGTCGGGCTCGGGCTGCTGTCGCCGTGGCTGGCGCTCGCCTTCTTCGCGGGCGTCGTCCCCGGCGTGGTGCTGATCCGGCTCTTCCTGCGCGAGGCCGGGCCGGTGTTCGCCCGCTACCAGGAGGTCCAGGCCGACCTTGCCGCCCGGCTCAGCGGCGCCCTCACCGGGCTGCGCAGCATCCACGCCGCCGGTGCCGAACAGCGCGAGGCGGCAAGGGTGTTGGCGCCGCTTCCGGAGCTTGCCGCCGCCGGGCGCGCGCTCTGGGCGGCGCAGCGGCGCACCGCCTGGCAGGCCACCCTGCTGATCGCAGTGGTCGAGGTCGCGGTGCTCGCCACCGCCGGGGCGCTCCTCGCCGACGGCGCCCTGGCCCCCGGCACTCCGTCCCCCGGCACCCTGGCCCCCGGGGCGCTCGCCGCCGCGGCCGGCTGGGCTGCCCTCGGCGCGGGACTCTTCGAGCAGGTCGAGGCGCTGGTCGCGGTGGCGCACGCCCGCGCCGGGCAGGCCCGGACCGACGAACTGCTGGCCGTCCGCCCGGCCGAACCCGGCCTGGCGGCCCTCCCCGTCGGCGGCTACGGGGAGGTCGTCCTGCGCGGCGTGGTGGTGCGCGACGGCGACCGGGTGCTGCTCGGCCCGCTCGATCTGACGATCCCCGGCGGCCGCACGGTCGCACTGGTGGGGCGCTCCGGCTCCGGCAAGTCGCTGCTGGCCGCGCTGCCCGGGCGGCTGCTCGACCCCGACGAGGGCGCCGTACTGATCGACGGTGTCCCGGTGGACGCGCTGGCCCCGTCCGAACTGCGGCACGCGGTCGGCTACGCCTTCGCCCGGCCCGCCCTGGTCGGCCGTACGGTCCGCGACGCGCTGGCCGGCGCCGGCCCAGCCGAGGCGGCGGCCGCCCGCGCGGACGGCTTCCTCCAGCGGCTGCCCCGGGGCTGGGACACCCCGCTCGACGAACTCCGGCTCTCCGGCGGCGAACTGCAACGCCTCGGCCTGGCCCGGCTCCTGGCCCGGCCCGCCCGGGTCGTCGTCCTCGACGACGCCACCTCGGGACTGGACCTCGCCACCGAGTACCAGGTCAGCGAGGCCCTCGACCGCGCCACCCTCGGCCGCACCCGGCTGGTGGTCGCCCACCGCGCCGGGGTCGCCGCCCGCGCCGACCTCGTCGCCTGGCTCGACGCCGGCCGCCTGCGCGCCCTCGCCCCGCACACCACCCTCCTCGCCGACCCCGACTACCGCGCCGCCCTGTCGGACACCGCCCTCCAGACGGCCTCCGCCTGATGGCCCGCCACCGCGCCCCGTCCGACGGCGGCGCAGGAAGTCGGCCCGATCGACTTCCCACGCAACCGCCCGCCCCGGCGCCCGGCACGAGAAGTCGGCATCGCCGACGGCCCGCAACGGCCGGGGCCCCGCGCCGGCCCGGCGCGGGCCGAATGCCCGGCACCGGAAGTCGGCGGCGCCGACTTCCCGCGTCCGCCTCCCCCGGATGGGCGCTGCTGTTCCGGCAACTGGCCGTCACGCGCGGGCCGCTGCTCCGCCTGCTCGGCTGGTCCGGGGTGGAGGCGCTGCCGCCGCTGCTGTCCGGGCTGTTCGTCTCGGCCGCCGTCGACCAGGGGTTCCTGGCCGGGCGGCCGGGGGCCGGGGTGGCCTGGCTGGCCGGGTTCGGCGCCGCGATGGCCGTCCGGGCCTACGCGGCGCGGGCCGGGTTCCCGCACCTGGCGGGGGTGGTGGAGCCGTTACGGGACGCCCTGGTCGAGCGGGTGGTCCACAGCGCGCTCGCCCGACCATCGGCGGATCCGGCCGAGGTCGCCCGGCTCACCGAACAGGTGGAGTCCGCACGGCAGTTGACCGCCACCCTGCTACGCACCCTGCGCGGCGTCGGGGTCACCCTGGTCGCCGCCCTGGTCGGCCTGGCGCTGCTGGCGCCCGCCGTCCTGCCGCTGGTCCTGCTGCCGCTGCTCGCCGCCGGGTTCCTCTTCTTCCGTCTGCTGCGCCCGCTGGTGGCGCGGCGGAGGGCGGTCGTGCTCGCCGAGGAGCAGCTGGCTGCCGAGGCGGGGCGGGCGCTGCACGGGTTGCGCGACGTGCAGGCCACGGGCACCCGGGAGCAGGTCGCCGAGGCGCTGACCGGGGCCGCCCGGGCGAGCGCCGCCGCCGCCCGCGCCCTGGGCCGGGCTTCGGCCCTGCGCGCGCTGGTCGTGGCCCTCGGCGGCCGGCTGCCCGTCCTGGCCGTCCTCGCCGCCGCGCCGTGGCTGCTCGCCCGCGAGGCCCTGACCCCCGGCGAACTGCTCGGCGTCGCGACCTATCTGCTGCAGCAACTCGACCCGGCGGTCAGGACGTTGGCGGGTACGGTCGGCGGCTGGCTGCTCAACCTCGCCGTCGTCCTGGACCGCCTGGCCGCCACCACGAGCGACCCCCCGGCGGACGCCGCCCCCGGCGCGCCGCCCGGGACAGCCCCGGGGCAGGAGCCGGAGGTGCGGGTCAGCGGGTTGGGGTTCGGGCACGGCGGGGCCGGGGCGCCGGTGCTGGAGGGCCTGGAGTTCGGGTTCGGGCCCGGGGAGCACGTGGCCGTGGTGGGGGTGAGCGGGGCGGGGAAGTCGACGCTGGCGGCCCTGCTGGCCGGGGTGCTGGCGCCGACGGGCGGGGCCGTGTCGGTGGGCGGGGTGCGGCCGGACGGGCTGGCGGGGGCGGCGCGGGCGCGGCTGGTGGCGCTGGTGCCGCAGGAGGCGTACGTGTTTCCGGGGCCGGTGCGGTCCAACCTGACCTGGCTCTCCCCGGAGGTCACGGAGGAGCAACTCGCCCGTGCCGTCAGCTTGCTGGGGGCCGATCGACTGGTCGCGCGGCTGGGCGGCCCGGAGGCCGTCCTGCGCGATCCGGGCGTGTTGTCGGGCGGGGAGCGGCAGTTGCTCGCGCTGGTGCGGACGTATCTGTCGCCGGCGCCGGTCGTGGTGCTGGACGAGGCGACCTGCCACCTGGACCCTCGTACGGAGGAGCGGGTCGAGCGGGCGTTCGCCGCCCGGCCCGGGACTCTCGTCGTGGTCGCGCACCGGATCAGCTCGGCCCTGCGCGCGGACCGGGTGCTGCTGCTGGACGGCGGGCGGGGGGTGCTCGCCCGGCACGGCGATCTTCAGGTGCTGTCCCCGCTGTACCGCGAGTTGGTCGGTCACTGGCTGGGTTCGACGGCAGGTCGCGCGTCATGATCTCGATAGGATCTCGTCCGTTCCGGCCGTTATGGTGGCCGGGGCACGGGCCGCGATCACCGGCTGTGGCGCGTACCGAGCGCCCGATCGGGGACCCGACCGCGCGCCGCCAAGCGCCGGCCGGGCGCCGATGACCTGCACCCTCCGCACGGAAAAGACGATTTCTGATGTCCGACACCCTCACCGACACCACCGGACCCACGGCCAACGGGACCGACGCCGACGAGAGCACCGCCTGGGACACCTCGTCGCACGGCCGGCACCGGGGCCGGTCCGCCGCCGACGACAAGCCCGAGGCCGACCCGCACGGCCGGCACCGCGCCGCGGCGGACCGGGGCTGAGCACACCCGCACCGGGAGGGCCCGTCGGGGGGAGCACCCCCCGGCGGGCCCTCGTCGCGTCCTGGGTCCTGGGTTCGGGGTCCTGGGTTCGGGGTCCCGGGTTCGGGGAGGGCGCGCGGCTCAGCGCCCCAGCGTCACGACCGTCCGCAGCGCCTCGCCGCTGCGCATCTGGGCGATCGCCTCGTTGACGTCCGACAGGTCGACGCGGTGGCTGATCATGCCGTCGAGGTCGATCCGCCCGGCCCGCCACAGGTCGACGACCAGGGCGATGGTGCGGGCCACCGGCGCCCCGCCGTAGAGCGAGGGCAGCAGGCGCTTCTCGTTGAAGAACAGCTCGCCCATGGTGAACTGCGCGAGGTCGTCCTGCGCGCCGGCGCCGATCACCACGACCGCGCCGCCGCGCCGGGCCGCGTCGTAGCCGGCCCGGACGGTGGCGGACCGGCCGACGGCCTCGAAGACGTAGTCGAAGCCGCCGCCGGGCAGGCCCTTCGCCGCCGCCTTGAGGTCCTCGGGGGCGATCGCCTCGGTCGCACCGAAGGCCAGTGCCCGCTCGCGGCGCGAGACGACCGGGTCGACGACGGTGATCCGGGCGGCGCCGCAGACCCGGGCGCCCTGCACGGCGGCGACCCCGACCCCGCCCGCGCCGATCACCGCGACGGAGGCGCCGGGTTCGACCCGGGCGGTGTTGACGGCGGCGCCGACGCCCGTGGTCACCCCGCAGCCGATCAGCGCGGCGGCCTCGTACGGCAGGTCGGCGGGCACCTTGATGACGGCGTCCGCGGCGACCACGACCTCCTCGGCGAACGCCCCGGTGCCGTAGAACCCGGAGGCCTCGACCGCCGCGCCGCCGTCCTCGAAGCGGAAGCCGGGCGCACCGAGCCGCCGCAGGCTGGCGATGCACAGGTGGCCGCGGCCCCGCTCGCAGTGCGCGCAGCGGCCGCAGGGCGCCATCCAGCAGAGCACCACGCGGTCGCCGGGGGCGAGGCCGGTCACGCCCTCACCGACCTCCACGACCTCCCCGGCCCCCTCGTGCCCGGGGACGAACGGCGCGGGCTGCGGCAGGACGCCGCTCATCGCCGAGAGGTCGGAGTGGCAGAGGCTGGCGGCGCGCATCCGGACCCGTACGGCGCCCGGCCCGAAGCCGACGGCCGTCACGTCCTCCCGGACGTCGAGGGTCTCCTGGCCGGTCTTGTGCAGGACGGCTGCGCGCATGGGGCTGCTCCCGGTGTGCCTCGTGTGCTCGGTTTCCACGGTCGGGCCCGATTCTGACACGGGCGACCCGACCCGACTAGAACACGTTCCAGGGCCGCTGTGGTCCACCCCTCTACCGTCGAGTAGGGTCCGGGTCGAACGCGTTCGCGCACGTCCCGAGCCCGAGGAGCACCGTCATGTCCGACCTGCTGGAGAGTGTCCGCCCGGCGGCCGAGGTGCTGGCGGCGTTCGAGGCGGCCACCGGGTTCATGCCGGTGGACGAGGGGCTGGCGCTGTACGCGGCGGCGGTGACGGCGGCGCGGCGCACCGGGCTGCCGCTGCTGGAGATCGGCACCTACTGCGGCCGCTCGGCGGTCCTGCTGGCGGCGGCCGCCCGGGAGGCCGGGACGACCGCGCTGACGGTGGACCACCACCGCGGCTCGGAGGAGCAGCAGCCCGGCTGGGAGTACCACGACCCGACGCTGGTGGACCCGGAGGTGGGGCTGATGGACACCCTGCCGCGGTTCCGCCGGACGCTGCACGCCGCCGGGCTGGAGGAGCACGTGGTGGCCTTGGTGGGCCGCTCGCCGCGGATCGCGGCGCTGTGGGGGCGGCCGCTGGCCCTGGTGTTCATCGACGGCGGGCACACCGACGAGCACGCGACCGGCGACTACGAGGGCTGGGCCCCTCACCTGGCGCCGGACGGGCTGCTGGTGGTGCACGACGTGTTCCCGGACCCGGCGGACGGCGGCCAGGCCCCGTACCGGGTGTACCTGCGGGCGCTGGCCGAGGGCTTCGAGGAGGTCTCGGTGACGGGCTCGCTGCGCGTCCTGCGCCGGACCGCCGCGAGCTAGCCGCCCGCCCCAGCCGCCCACCGCCCGATCCGCCGCCCGATCCGCCGAGCGGCCCCACAGCCCTGCACGGATGCTCTAACGTCGTGCCGGAGCTGTCGGGCGGAGGTTCGAACGGTACGGTGTCCGCGCAGCACCAGGCAGAGCATCGGCGGACGGTGGGGGCTAACGGTGGGGGCTAGCGGCACATGACGGACCAGCACAACACCGCTCCGGCAGTCTGGGACCCCACCGCGCGCGGCGGCGCGGGCGGCTGGGTGCGCGGCCCGCAGCGACCCGCCGAGCCCACCCCGGCGCAGCCCACCCCCGCTCAGCCCACCCCCGCTCAGCCCGCCGCCGGCGCCGTCGGGGACCAGGGCCCGCCGCTGGGCGCCCGCCCGTACCTGGCCGCCCCGCAGCCGCCGTCCGTGCCGCCGCCGGCGCCGTTCCCCTCCCGCGCGTCCGCGCAGACCCCGGGCCCCGGCTACGTGTCCGGCGAGGCCCCCGGCCCCGGCTACGTGTACCCGCCGCAGCCGCCCGCCGGCCCGCAGCAGCCCCCGTACGTCCCGTACCAGGGACAGCCCGACTACCCCGCCGCCTACCCCGCCGACCACCCCGTCGGCTACGAGGACCTGGACGACGAGGACCGCCCGAGCAACCGGAAGGCGCCGCTGCTGATCGGCTTCGCGCTGCTCCTGGTGGTGGCGGTCGGCGGCGGCCTGCTGGTGGCCGCCCGGAACAGCGGCGACAAGAAGGACCAGGCCTCGCCCGCCCCGCCGTCCGCCTCCGCGACGTCCACCGGGAACCCGTCGGCGGGCCCGGCGCCCACCGGTACGGACGCCGCGCCGAACGGCGCCACCGACCCGGCCTCGTCCGCCGCGGCGCCGTCCCCGACCGCGAGCGGTGCCGGCGCCAACGCCAAGACGCAGGCGCAGGCCCTGGACGGCCTGCTCACCGAGGGTGAGAGCGCGAAGGCCCCGATCGGCAGCGCGGTCGCCAAGGTGAGCAGCTGCCCGGCGAAGGCCGACATCGAGAGCGCGGCGCAGGTGTTCGACAACGGCGCCAAGCAGCGCGACGGACTGCTGCGCAAGCTCGCCGGGCTGAGCGCCTCCGACGTGCCGGGCGGCGCGGACGCGATGGCGTCGCTGAAGTCCGCCTGGCAGCTGTCGGCCGACATCGACCGGGCGTACGCGAACTGGGCGCGGGCGGTCGCCGGCCAGGGCTGCTCGGGCTCGGCCCCGAACACCGCCGACAAGAAGCGGGCCGACGAGCTCAACCCGCAGGCCACCCAGGCGAAGAAGGACTTCGCGGGCAAGTGGAAGCCGATCGCCGACACGTACGGCCTCACCCCGCGCACCCAGGACAGGATCTGATCCACCCGTGACCGGCCCGAACTCCCGCCCGCCCCGCCGTTCCACCCTGCTGCGCGCCACCACGGCAGTGGGCGCGGCCGTTCCGCTCTGCCTGGCGGGCTGGCTGGGCTGGCAGTCCCTCGGCCACTCCGCCGCGGTGGGCGGCACCGCCGCGCCGGCCACCTCCCCGGCCGGAACCGCCACACCGGGCACCGCCACACCGGAAGCCACCACCCCGGAAGCCACCGCACCGGGAACCACCACGCCGGGAACCCCCGCCCCAGCCCAGACGCCGAACACGCCCGCCCCGTCGGACACCCCGGTCTCCCCCACCGCGCTCACCGGCCGCACCATCCTGCTCGACCCCGGCCACAACCCCGGCAACTCCGCGCACACCGCCGAGATCAACCGCCTGGTCGACATCGGCAACTCCCGCAAGCAGTGCGACACCACCGGCACCGAGACCAACTCCGGCTACACCGAGGCCGAGTACGCCCTGGACGTCTCCCACCGGGCCCGCGCCATCCTGGCCGCCCGCGGCGCGACGGTGGTGCTGGCGCAGGACGGCGACCGCCCGTGGGGCCCCTGCATCGACGAGCGCGCCCGGGCCGGCGCCGACGCGCACGCCGACGTGGCGCTGTCGGTGCACGGGGACGGCGGTCCGGCGGGCGGCAGCGGGTTCCACGTGATCCTCCCGGCGAAGGTGGCGGCCGGGAAGGCGGACAACTCGGCGATCGTCGAGCCCTCGCGCCGGCTCGGCCTGCTGCTGCGCGAGCACTTCCGCGCCGCGACGGGCGAGCCGTACGCGGACTACACCGCGAGCGACGGCCTGGACACCCGCTCCGACCTGGGCGGCCTGAACCTGTCCACGGTGCCGAAGGTGTTCATCGAGTGCGGTAACATGCGCAACCCGGTGGACGCCAAACGGATGACGGATCCTCAGTGGCGGCAGCGGGCGGCCCAGGGGATCGCCGACGCGCTGACGGCGTATCTGACCACCCGGTAAGGGAGTTGGGCCGGGGCGGCGGACGGCGTGCGCGCCGCCCGGGTCGCGCCTTTGGCAACGACTTCGCCCCATTCCCGGTCCCGCCGTGCACCGGCGGTGCGGTTGGGCCTAGGCTTCTGGTCCGTTCGGGAGTTTCGGCCGGTCAGCCCGACCGCACGAACCGCCGTCCACGACACGTCAACGAGGGGAACGTTAGTGAATCTGCGCGCTCTCACCAGGGGAGACGCCGCCGTCGCCGGCGCGGCCGTCCTGCTCTTCATCGCCTCCTTCCTGCCCTACTGGACGGTGGACTGCACCGGCCGGTACTGCGGCGACACGTCGCAGAACGCGTGGAGCACCCAGTTGTTCCCCATCCTGCCGTCGATCTACCTGCTCGGCATCGCCGCCGCGGTGCTGATCCTGCTGCACCGCTTCCAGGGCGAGGCCGCGGCCGGGCGCCAGGTGCTCGGCCTGCGGCTGGACCAGTGGGGCATCGCCTTCGCCGTCGTCGCGCTGTGGACGGCGCTGTGGTCGCTGGGCGGCGGCCCGGCCGGCGGCAGCTTCGGGCACGGCTTCGGCGCCTGGCTCGGCCTCATCGCGCTGATCGTGCTGGCCGGTGCGGCCGCGGCCGCGCCGCTGGTGCCCGCGCTGAAGGCACCGCTGGTCGCCGACCGTCCGGCGGCCGTCCCCTACCAGGGCGGCTACCCGGCCCCGGGCCAGCCCGGCCAGCCGGCGCAGCCCGGCCAGTACGGCTACCCGGCCCCGGGCCAGGACCCGAACCAGGCCCCGGCGTACGGCGCCCAGCCCGGTGGCTACGGCTACCCGGCGGCCGGCCAGGCCCAGCCGGTGCAGGCCGGTCAGCCGCAGGACACGGCCGCCGCCCCGCAGCCCGTCCCGGCCGCGCAGCCGCAGCCGACCCCGGCCGCCCCGGCGGCCGACTTCGCACCGTTCTGGTTCGCCGTCCCGGCCCCGCGCTCGCTGGCGTCGAAGGACAACCCGGCGGGCGCCCCCGTCGGCGAGCTGGTGCCCGGCACCTGGTACCTGGCGGTCGAGCAGCGCGGCAGCGCGCTGGTCGCCCAGCTGCAGGACGGCACCGTCGGCCTGCTGGCCGACACCTCGGGCATCCAGCGCGGCTGACGCCCCCGCCAGTACGACGAAGGGGTGGGACCGGATCTCTCCGGCCCCACCCCTTCGCGTTGCCCGTACGGGCCTCAACCGTCGTACGGGCCTCAGCAGTCGTACGGGCCTCAGCCGTCCGTACCGGCATCGGCCACGGCTACGGGCCTCAGCAGCAGTCCTGGACCACCAGCCCGGCGGGCAGCTGCTCCCCGCCGAAGACCGCGACCGTCGCCGGGTCGCCGCCGAGCGCGGCGACCGCGAGCAGCAGTGCGCCGGCCGTCCAGGTGGTGCGCTCCTCCGGCCAGACGGCGTCGTCCTCGAAGACGTACCCGGTCCAGTAGGAGCCGTCCTCGTGCCGCAGGTGCTTCTGGATCCAGCGCAGGATCTCCACGGCGCGGTCGGAGCGGCCGATCGCCCAGAGCGCGAGGGCGAGTTCGGCGCTCTCGCCGCCGGTCACCCACGGGCGGTCGCTGACGCAGCGCACGCCGAGGCCGGGGACGACGAAGCGGTCCCAGTCCCGGTCGATCCGTTCCAGCGCCGCGTCGCCGCGCAGTCCGGTGCCGAGCACCGGGTAGTACCAGTCCATCGAGTAGCGGCCCTTGTCGAGGAACCGCTCGGGGTGGTGGGTGATGGCGTGCCCCAGCCGGCCGGCGGCGAGCTCCCAGTCGGGCTGCGGCTCCTCCAGGTACTCGGCGATGGCCAGCCCGCAGCGCAGCGCGTGCAGCATGCTGGACGAGCCGGTGAGCAGCGCCTCGTCGGTGGCGGTGCCGTCCTCGTCGAGGCGCCAGGCGATCGGGCCGCCGGGCAGCCGCTGGCCGACGATGAAGTCCAGGGCGCGCCGGACGACGGGCCAGATCCAGTCCAGGAAGGCGTCGTCGCCGGCGCTGAGGTGGTGGTGCCAGACGCCGACGGCCACGTAGGCGCAGAAGTTGGTCTCCTTGGCCCGGTCGGTGACGGCGCCGTCGGTGTAGGCGGCGTACCAGGAGCCGTCCGGGTTCTGGGTGGCGGCGAGCCAGCGGTAGGCGGCCTCGGCGGCGGCGTGCTCGCCGGCGGTGTCGAGGGCCATGGCGGCCTCGGTGTGGTCCCACGGGTCGAGGTGGTGGCCGGCGAACCAGGGTATGGCGCCGTCGGGGAGCTGTTCGGCCAGGATGCTGCGGACGGTGCCGGCGGCCTGCTCGGCGTCGAGCACCCCGTCGAGCAGCAGTGCCTCGGGGACGGCGGCGGTCATGCGTCCACGCGCCCGGGCTCGGTCCGCCGCGGCTTGGACGCGTAGGCGACGAAGCTCTTGCCGATGACCGGGTTGAGCGCCCGTTCGGCGGCCTTGGTGAGGGTGCTGATCACCGGGGTGCCGACGATGTCCCAGACCAGCAGCTGGTGGTAGGCCTTGACCGGCAGCGCCTTGTCGTTGTTCACGCCGACCGCGCACTTGATCCACCAGTACGGCGAGTGCAGCGCGTGCGCGTGGTGGGTGCCGTAGGGCTCCAGGCCGGCGTCCTTGAGCTTGCCGAGCAGTTCGTCGCCCCGGTAGATCCGGATGTGGCCGCCCTCGACCTCGTGGTACTCGTCGGACAGCGTCCAGCAGATCTTCTCGGGCAGCCAGCGCGGCACGGTGACGGCGAGCAGCCCACCCGGCTTGAGCACCCGGAACATCTCGTTGAGCACGCCCTTGTCGTCGGGTATGTGCTCCATCACCTCGGAGATGATGATCTTGTCGAAGTAGTCGTCCTCGAACGGCAGCGCCAGCGCGTTGCCCTCCATCGCGACCGCCGACGCGCCCTCCGGGGCCTCGCCGGCCTGCTCCATCGCGGCGAACCACTTCTGGACCTCGGCGATCTCCTCGGCGTTCTGGTCGAGGGCGATCACGTTGGCGCCGCGGCGGTAGCACTCGAACGCGTGCCGGCCCCCGCCGCAGCCCAGGTCGAGCACCCGGTCGCCGGGGGCGAGCGGGAAGCGCGAGAAATCGACGGTCAGCACTGCAGGGCTCCCATTCCTTTTGCTACCAAGCGGACTTGACGCCGCGTCAGTTCGATCCGCTACCGCTCCGCGCCGGGCGGCCGGGGCCGCCGGGCGGGCGCCGCGCAGGGCGGCCGGAGCGACTCAGGGCACGTACCGCCAGCCCGGCCCGGAGCGGGCCCGGGCGCCGGCCCCGGTGGCGATCGCCGCCCGGTAGGCGTCGGCGGTCAGCTCGGCGGCCCGCGCCCAGGTGAACCGGGCCAGCACCCGCTCCCGGCCGGCCGCGCCGAGCCGGGCGCGCAGCCGCGGGTCGTCCAGCAGCCGGCCGAGCGCCGCCGCCAGCCGGTCCGGCTCCCCCGGCGGCACGGCCAGGCAGGTCTCCCCGTCCGGCCCGGCCACCTCGGGGATCGCGCCGCCGGTGGTGGCGACCAGCGGGGTGCCGGTGGCCATCGCCTCGGCGGCGGGCAGCGAGAAGCCCTCGTACAGCGACGGCACGCAGGCCACCTCGGCCGAGCGGTAGAGGTCGACCAGCTCCTGGTCGGTCAGGCCGCTGCGGAACTCGATGTGGTCCGCCAGCCCGAAGCGGCGCACCGCCTCCGCCACCGGGCCGTCCTCCTTCTGCGGCTTGCCGACCACCACCAGGTGCGCGGGGCGCTCGGTGCGCACCTTCGCCAGCGCCTCGACCAGGAACACCAGGCCCTTGAGCGGGACGTCCGCGCTGGAGGTGGTGACGATCCGTCCGGGGACGCGGGCGATCTCCTCGGAGGGCGACCAGAGCCGGGTGTCGGCGCCGATCGGCACCACCGAGATCGCGCCCGGCGCGGCGCCCAGGTGCTCGGCGATCTCGCGCTGCGAGGTGCCGGAGACGGTGATCACGTGGTCCAGCCGGGCGGCGACCCGGCGCTGCATCCGGGTGAAGGCGTACCAGCGGCGCAGCGACAGCCGCTTGACCCGGGTGGTGGCCGCGTCCAGCTCCAACTGCCGGTCCACGGTGATCGGGTGATGGATCGTGGTGACCAGCGGGAAGCCGTGCCGGGCCAGGCCGAGCAGGCCGTAGCCGAGCGTCTGGTTGTCGTGCACCACGTCGTAGCGGCCCTTGTGCCGGGCCAGGTACTGGCGGGCGCGCAGCGAGAAGGTCAGCGGCTCGGGGAAGCCGCCGGTGCGCATGGTGGCGAACTCCAGCACGTCCACCGGACTGCGGAACTCGCCGCGGGCGGGCGTGCGGAACGGGTCCTCGGCGCGGTAGAGGTCCAGGCTGGGCAGCTCGACCAGGCGCACCGAACCGGGGCCGTCGACCTCGTCCAGCACCGGGTACGGCTGGGCACCGATCACGTCCACGTGGTGGCCGAGCCTGGCCAGCTCACGGGAGAGGTGGCGCACGTACACGCCCTGACCGCCGCAGAAGGGGTCCCCGCGGTACGACAGCAGGGCAATCCGCAGCGGCTGCGCGGTCATCCTCGGGCCCTCATCTCTAGCTGCTATTCCTGTGCTGCTGCTGTCTCTGCGTTGGCGACGGCGCTGCCGCCGGTCGCTAAAGTAGATCAGGTTTCAGTGGCTGTGGAACTCGTCATCGACCATGTGAACAATGAGAGACCTCGAAGATACCGGCCCGTAGCTTTCCCTCAGGAGCCAGGGCTGGTGATTCCCGCCACGCCGACCCTGCCGACCTTGTGGAGCACGCCGCCACCCACGCGCCCCGGGAGCACTCCTTGCCGCCGCCGACCACCTCTACGAGCCCCACCACCCCGCCCCCCGCGCAGCCGGGCGAGCCGCCGCTGACCGCCCGCCAGGCCGAACGCCGGCGCCGGATCCTGCGGGCCGCCACCGCCCTGGCCGCCCGCGGCGGGTACGAGGCGGTGCAGATGCGGGAGGTCGCGGAGACCGCGCAGGTCGCCCTCGGCACGCTCTACCGGTACTTCCCGTCCAAGGTGCACCTGCTGGTCGCGGTCATGCTGGAGCAGTTGCAGGGCCTCCAGGAGCACATCCGGCGCCACCCGCCGACCGACCCCGAACCGGCCCCGCGCGTCGCCGACACGCTCACCCGCGCCTTCCACGCACTCCAGCGCGAACCGCTGCTCGCCGAGGCGATGGTCCGGGCGCTGTCCTTCGCGGACCGCTCCGTCGGCGCCGAGGTGGACCAGGTCAGCACCGCCACCGGCCAGCTCATCCTGGACGCCATCGGCCAGTCCGGGCCACCCAGTGAGAGCCAGCGCGCGGCCGTCCGGGTGATCGAGCACACCTGGCACTCCGCCCTGGTCGCCTGGCTCTCCGGCCGCGCCTCGATCGCCGAGGTCCGGGCCGACCTGCACACCGCGGCCCGGCTGCTCACCCTGCCCTGACCCCGCCCTGACTGGAACCTGTTCCTGCCCGGGCAGGAGGGGCCGGCCGCCCCCGGCGGTTAGAGTCGACGGACAGCACAACTTCATCCCGTCCCTCCCCCGGGGGAAGCCGGTGCGAATCCGGCGCTGACCCCGCAACCGTGAGCCCGGCCCCCGCGACGGCCCGGGCGAGTCGGACCGCCCGTGGAGGGGCGAGCGGCCAGCCCGGGCCCGCCACGCGCACCGCCCGGCACCGTCGAGGACTACGGAACGGCCCCGCCGGGCCACCACCGCTCACCGAAAGGCACACCTCCACCATGCTCACCGCCGCCCGCCTGGGCGCCGCCGCCCTGTCCGCCGCACTCCTCGCCGGCGCCACCGCCGGACCGGCCCTCGCCGACAGCCCCGCGCCCACCCCCGCCGCCGTCCCCGACGGCCTCTACGGCAAGGGCGACCCGACGTACGACGGCGTCTGGCGGCAGTCCCTCGCGCTCACCGCGCTCGCGGCGGCCAAAACCACCCCGGCCGACTCCGCCGTCGGCTGGCTCACCGGACAGCAGTGCGAGGACGGCGGCTGGCCCTCCTTCCGGGCCGCCGGCGCCGCCTGCGACCCCAAGACCGAGGACAGCAACGCCACCGCCGTCGCCGTCCAGGCCCTCGTCGCCCTCGGCGGGCACCAGGAAGCCGTCGACAAGGGCGTCCAGTGGCTCAAGGCCACCCAGAACGCCGACGGCAGCTGGCCCTACAACCCCGGCAGCCCCGGCGACGCCAACTCCACCGGCCTCGCCGTGAACGCCCTCTTCGCCGCCAGGACCGACCCGGCCGGCGTCGCCAGGACGGGCAAGAGCGCCTTCGACGGGCTCGCCCTCTTCCAGCTCGGCTGCGCCGCCCCCGCCGACCAGCGCGGCGCCTTCGCCTACCAGCCCGACCCGTCCTCCGGTGCGCTCGCCCCCAACGCCCTCGCCAGCGCCCAGGCCTCGCTCGCCGCCGCCGGCGGCCACCTCCCGGTCGCCACCACCGCCCGCACCGACGCCGCCCCCAAGGCCCTCGGCTGCGACTCCGCCGCCACCTCCGCCACGGCCGCTCCGGTCGCGCACGCCGACTCCGGCGAGGCCGCCGGGGCGTACCTCACCGCCCAGCTCGCCGCGGGCGGCAACCACCTCACCCTCACCACCCCCGGCGCCGCCCCCACCCCCGACTACAACGCCACCGCCTGGGCCGCCCTCGGCCTCATCCAGAGCGGCCACCCCCAGCAGGCCACCGGCGCCGTCGACTGGCTCGCAAAGGAAGGCGCCGGCTGGACCAAGGACGGCACCGACGCCGCCGCCACCGCCAGCCTCCTGCTCGTCACCCAGGCCGCCCAGCGCGACACCGCCCCGCTGACCGCCCAGCTCACCGCCCTCGGCCCGGCACCCAAGGCCACCGCCAGCCCCGCACCGACGACGGCGGCGTCCAAGAAGGACGACGGCATCGGCCAGTACTGGCCGATCATCGTCGGCCTCCTCATCGGCCTCGGCGGCGGCCTCCTCCTCAGCCTCCAGCGCAAGCGCGGCCAGAGGCTGTGACACCCCGCCCGGTCCGCCTGGCCCGCCGCGTTCTCGTCCCGCTGCTCGGTGCGGTGCTCCTGCTGGTCGCGGGGGCCCCGGCGGAGGCGGCGACGGGGTACCGGTACTGGTCGTTCTGGCGCGGGGCCGACGCCGGGTGGCTGTACCAGCAGCAGGGGCCGGCCGTCGCCGTGCCGCCGGACGGGGCCGTCGACGGGTGGCGGTTCGCGGTGAGTCCGGACGGCGGGCAGCAGGCCGCGCAGCCCCGGGCGGCGGGCGACTTCGCCGCCCTCTGCGCGGACACGCCCGCGCAGGCGGGCCGCAAGCGGGTCGCCGTCGTGCTGGACTTCGGCACCGCCGCCGACTCCGGCTCGGGCTCGGGCTCGGGTTCCGGTTCGGGCTCGGGTTCGGGCTCCGGCTCCGGCTCCGGCTCCACCGAGGCTCCGCCCGAGCAGCGGAGCGCGTGCGCCAGCGTCGTCTCGAACGCCACCTCGGCCGAGGTGCTGGCCGCCGTCGCCCCGCCGCTGCGCTACGACGCCAACGGCCTGCTCTGCGCCATCGCGGGCTTCCCGAAGGCCGGGTGCGCCGACCAGCTCGGGTCGGCTGCCAAGCCGGCCGGCCCGTCCGGCGGCGGCGGCTCGGACTCCGGCCCGGACGTCGGCCTGATCGCCGGTGGCGCGCTGATCGCCGTGCTGGCCGGCGGTGCCGTCTGGCAGGCGCGCCGCCGCCGCACCTCCTGACGCCGCCTTCCCCCTTCCCGTACCTCTCCGGACCCCTCCACCTGGACTGACCCATGAGCACCGCCCGCACCACCCGCCCGCCCACCGGACCCCGGCAACTGCACCCCGGGGCCTGGTGGTTGTGGGCGCTCGGGCTGGGCGCGGCGGCGACCCGCACCACCAATCCGGTGATCCTGCTGCTGCTCGCCGCCGTCGCCGGGTACGTGGTCGCGGCCCGGCGCGGTGACGCGCCCTGGTCGCGTTCGTACGGCGCGTTCCTGCGGCTGGGCCTGCTGGTGCTGGGCATCCGGCTGGTGTTCGCGGTGCTGCTCGGCTCGCCGATTCCGGGCACGCACGTGCTGTTCACGCTGCCCGAAGTGCCGCTTCCCACCTGGGCGCAGGGAGTGCGGATCGGCGGCCGGGTGACCGTGGAGGGCCTGCTCGCGGCGCTGTACGACGGGCTGCGCCTGGCCACCCTGCTGGTCTGCGTGGGCGCCGCGAACGCGCTGGCCAGCCCGGCCCGCCTGCTGCGCGCCCTGCCCGGCGCGCTGTACGAGGCGGGCGTGGCGGCGGTGGTGGCGATGACCTTCGCGCCGAACCTGGTCGCGGACGTCCGCCGGCTGCGAGCAGCCCGCCGCCTGCGCGGCCGCACCGACCGGGGGATCGCCGCCGTGCTGAGCGTCGGACTGCCCGTCCTGGAGGGCGCGTTGGAGCGTTCGGTGGCGCTGGCCGCGGCGATGGACACCCGCGGCTTCGGCCGCACCGCGGACGTCCCGCGCCGGCTCGCCCGCGCGACGGCCGCACTCACCCTGGCCGGCCTGCTCGGAATCTGCCTGGCCGCGTACGGGCTGCTGACCGCCGGCGGCGCGGGCTGGGCGCCACCGGTGCTACTACTGGGCCTGGCCGCCGCCTTCGCCGGGCTACTACTGGGCAGCCGACGATCCGTCAGAACCCGCTACCGGCCCGACCCTTGGGCACTGCCCGAGTGGCTGACCGCCGGTTCGGGAGCCGCCGTCGCCGGGTTGACCATCTACCTGTCCACGCGCGACCCGGCCGCCTTCGCGCCCACCGTCGTCCCGCCGACCGTCCCCGCGCTGCCGCTGGCCGCCGTACTGGCCGTACTGCTCGGCCTGGTACCGGCGTTCGCCGCCCCGACCCCGCCCCGGAGGGCTTCGTGATCACCTTCGAGCAGGTCTCCGTCCGGTACGCGGACGCCGCCGCCCCCGCCGTCGCGGACGTCGACCTGACCGTCCCCGAAGGCGAACTCTGCCTGCTGGTGGGCCCGTCGGGCTCCGGCAAGTCCACCCTGCTGGGCGCGGTCAGCGGGCTCGTCCCGCACTTCACCGGCGGCACCCTGCACGGCCGGGTCACGGTCGGCGGCCGGGACACCCGCGAACACCGGCCGCGCGAACTCGCCGACCTGGTCGGCACGGTGGGCCAGGACCCGCTGGCGCACTTCGTCACCGACACCGTCGAGGACGAACTCGCCTACGGCATGGAGTCCCTGGGCCTGCCCGCCGACGTGATGCGGCGCCGGGTCGAGGAGACCCTCGACCTGCTCGGCCTCGCCGACCTGCGCGACCGCGCCCTCACCTCCCTCTCCGGCGGCCAGCAGCAGCGCGTCGCGATCGGCTCGGTGCTCACCGTGCACCCGCGCGTCCTGGTCCTCGACGAGCCCACCTCGGCCCTGGACCCGGGCGCCGCCGAGGAGGTGCTGGCCGTCCTCCAGCGGCTCGTGCACGACCTCGGCACCACCGTGCTGATGGCCGAGCACCGGCTGGAGCGCGTCGTCCAGTACGCCGACCAGGTGCTGCTGCTCACCCCGGGCGCCCCGCCCGTCCTCGGCGAGCCCGCCGAGGTGATGGCGCACTCGCCGGTGCACCCGCCGGTGGTCGGCCTCGGACGGCTCGCCGGCTGGCGGCCGCTGCCGCTGTCCGTCCGCGACGCCCGCCGCAAGGCCGCCGGGCTGCGCTCCCAGCTGGACGGCCTGCACCCGAGCGCGGCCCCTGCGGCTCCGACCGCCGCCCCTGCTTCGACCGCCGCCCCGACCGCCGCCGCCGAGCGCCTCGCCGTCCGGCGCGGCCCCGTCCAGGCCCTGCGCGGCGTCGACCTGGCGCTGCACCCCGGCGAGATCACCGCCCTGATGGGCCGCAACGGCGCCGGCAAGTCCACCCTGCTGGGCAGCCTGGTCGGCCTGCACGCCCCCGCCTCCGGCCGGGTGACGGTCGGCGGCCGCACCCCGCACCGCACCCGCCCGGCCGAACTGATCCGCCAGGTCGGCCTCGTCCCGCAGGACCCGCGCGACCTCCTCTACGGCGAGAGCGTCACCGCCGAATGCGCCGCCGCCGACACCGACGCGGACGCCACCCCCGGCACCTGCCGCGCCCTGGTCGAACGACTGCTGCCCGGCATCGCCGACACCGCCCACCCGCGCGACCTCTCCGAAGGCCAGCGGCTCACCCTCGCGCTCGCCGTCGTACTCACCGCCCGGCCCCCGCTGCTGCTGCTCGACGAGCCGACCCGCGGCCTCGACTACGCCGCCAAGGCCCGGCTGGTGGAGATCCTGCGCGACCTCGCGACGGAAGGCCACGCCGTCCTGCTGGCCACCCACGACGTCGAACTCGCCGCCGAACTCGCCCACCGCACCGTGATCCTGGCCGAGGGCGAGATCGTCGCCGACGGCCCGACGGCCGACGTCGTCGTCTCCTCCCCCGCGTTCGCCCCGCAGGTCGCCAAGGTGCTGGCCCCCGGCCCGTGGCTCACCGTCCGCCAGGTAGCGGAGGCGCTGAGCGCATGAGCCGCCCTGTTCCGCTCGGCCGTCGATCCGTAGCGGCCCTGCTCCTGACCTCCCTCGTCGGGGTGGCCGCCTTCGGCTGGCCGCTGCTTGCCTCCACCAAGTCCGCCCTGGTCGGCCACGCCACCGACGCCCCCTGGCTGTTCGCCCTGCTGCTGCCGCTGCTCCTCGCCGTCGTCATCGCCCAGATCTCCGAGGGCCGCACGGCGGGCGGCGGCGCGCCCGGCCTGGACGCCAAGTCCGTGGCCCTGCTCGGGGTGCTCGCGGCGGCGGGCGCGGCACTGCGGCCGCTCGGCGCGGGCACGGCGGGGCTGGAGCCCATGTTCTTCCTCATGGTGCTGTCCGGCCGGGTGCTCGGGCCGGGCTTCGGCTTCGTCCTCGGTTCGCTGTCGATGTTCGCGTCCGCGCTGCTCACCGGCGGCGTCGGGCCCTGGCTGCCGTTCCAGATGCTCGCCATGGGCTGGGTCTGCCTCGGCGCCGGCCTGCTCCCGGGCTCCGCCCGCCTGCGCGGCCGGCGCGAACTCTGGCTGCTCGCGGGCTACGGCGCGCTGGCCTCCGTCCTCTACGGCACGATCATGAACCTCCAGGGCTGGCCGTACATCGCCGGGCTCTCCGGCTCCATCTCCTTCGTCCCCGGCGACCCGCTGCCCGCCAACCTGGTCCGCTTCGCCGCCTACTGCCTCACCACGTCGCTGGGCTGGGACCTCCCCCGCGCCGCCCTCACCGTCGTCCTCTGCCTCACCCTCGGCACCGCCGTCCTGCGCGCCCTGCGCCGCGCCACCCGCCGGGCCGCCTTCGACGCACCGGTGGCGTTCCGGCCGCCGGACTTCCGGCCGCCGGGCGGGTGAACTCCACCTCCCCGCCCCGGGGTCGACTACGGCAAGGCCCGCGACACCCTCGGAGCCCGGCACTCCCCGCACACCTGCCCGACCCCGGCCACGGGCCGCCCGCACAAGCCGTCCCGCCCAGGGCACTCATGCCGTCGCGGCCCCGGCCCGCCGCCGCCGTTCGGAGTCAACGGAACGGGCGGCACCTTCGCCAACCTCCCCGCCAACACCGCCCCCACGCTGTGCGTGACCCTCTCCGGCAAGGGCGCGGCCAGAATCCCCGCCAGCGCCTCCCCGCTCCACCCGCCCGCGAGCAACCCCTCCACCCGCGCGGCCTGATCGCACAGCGGCTTGCCCGCCAGCGCCATCCTGGGGTCCCTGCGCCCGAGTTCGAGCAGCAGCGCCATGCCCGCCGTCAACTTCTCGGACGGAGGGACGGAAGGAACTTCCGCTTCCTTCACCCTCACCTTTCCGGAAGGGTTTCCCGCCTTCCCGGCGCACGCCACCCCAGCTCCGGGCCCACCGGCGGCCGGGGACACGGGAAGCGGCGGCAGGGTGTGAACCGCCTTGCCCGTCACCGGCACTTCGTGCACCGAGACGATCGTCCGCACCTGCCCCGTCACCGGATCCCGCTGCGTCCGCCGCACGTAGTGCCCGGCCGCCTCCAGCTCACGGAGCGCCCGCGCCACCGTCGCCCGGCCCTCGACGCTCTTCGCCGCCAGCGTCCGGATGTCCTCCCGCGCACCGTCCGGCAGGCTGAGCAGGTAGCTGAGCAGCCCACGCGCCGCCCAACTCAGTGAGTGCTTCCGGACGACGTGGCCGTTGTCGAGGATCGTGTACCCGGGCGAGTGCTTCGGGATACGATGAATGTGCATTCGGGAGTCCCTAACTCCTAGTGCCATTCCCCGGGGTGTTCCTGCACCGCCGGGGCTCACTTTTGCCGCGCATAGGCCGTCCCTCGGAACGCCCGCGCCGACACAATGATCACCGTAATGTGCTAACCAAGCGTCAAACTCCCCACCACATCACCCAAACGGGCGGCGCAAACGCGCACCCCCCAGCGCACCCCAGCCTCACAAGCCCGGGGCGCACTTCCCAGCCACTGCCATCAGCCGATCACACAGCCCGGGCCATCCAGCCACACCCGGTGCTCACCCGCGACGGTGTCGGCGCATTGCCCACAGTCGCCGACCGGGCCCGAAGCGGTGCCGCGATCCGCCTCCATCAGTTCCACCGGGACGCCCAATTCGCCCCACGCACACGGGCTTCCAGGTGCTCACGCCGCGCCGCCGGGTCCCAGCGGATGCCGTACCCGTGTGTCGCGGCCGGATCCAACTCCCGCACCGCCTGCCGCGACAGCCTGGCCGCCCTCGACTCAGCAATCGTCTCCGGCATGATGCCAGAGCGGCACTGCATGCTGCCCGGCCCCTGCTGCGCCGACCCATCCCCGTTCCCGAGCGACGGGCCGCGCTCTGGGTGGATTCCGCGCGGGCGTACAGCCAACAAGGCAGACTGGCCGAGGGATACAAAGCGCTCAGAATCGCGGAGAGCTGTGCGCCGGAAGACATCCGTCGGCGCCCCAGCGTGCTGGAGTTGGTTGGCGACATGGCCGCCCGTGACCGTCACGGCGCTGTCCCGGAACTTCGCCGCTTCTGCCAGGAATTGGGAGTCCAGACTTGACCGACCAACGCGAGCCGTTCCTCTACGTCGTCGTCTGCGCCTCGGGCATCGCGGACGACGTCGGCACCTTGATCAGCGCCGCCCACGCCGAAGGCTGGAAGGTCGGCGTCATCGCCACCCCCCATGGGCTCGGGTTCATCGACGCGGAAGCCGTCGAACGCCAGACCGGCTACCCGATCCGCTCGGCTTGGCGCACCCCCGCAATCCCCCAGCCGCTTCCCCCGGCGGACGCCATCGCCGTGGCGCCCGCCACGTTCAACACCGTCAACAAATGGGCCGCCGGGATATCCGACACCCTCGCGCTCGGCATTCTCTGCGAGGCGTTCGGGCTCGGCATCCCCACTGCCGTTCAGCCCTACGTCAACTCGGCCCAAGCAGCCCATCCTGCGTACAGCGAGAGCCTGGAACGACTCCGCTCGATGGGCGTCCTGATCGGCGACTACATCCCCCACAAGCCGAAGGCCGGCGGAGGCCGCGACAAATACAACTGGACCCACGTCCTCGACCTGCTTCGCCCCGCACTGACCTCGATCACAGACCAGAACTGACAACGCGCCAAGCTCGCCGTCCGCCACGAAGTGACCGTACCGGTCGCAGCCATCGACGAGCGGCCATGACCACCTCGGTCATCGTTCGACGCCCGGCTCGTACAAAGGCAGGAAGTGGATGACCGGTTCCTCATACGGATGAGCCGCGCGCACTGCTCGCAGCACCGCCTCGGCCTGCTCGGCCTTCGGGGTCAGGACGAGCAGGCCCTTCCCGTTCGTCCACACGGCTCGCACGTCGAGGCTCCGCAGGCGCCGGCTCTCCGCCCGCCTCACCCCGACCGACCCGTTTCGCGGCCCTCCATGTGATTCTCCACACCGGCCGATCTTCGGCCGAACCCCACCCCTCGTCACCGCAACGGTTGCCAACGTTACGTACTGTGCTGATAAGCGAGTTGACGTCAAGTCAGCCCGCCGATCGCAGGACGCCTAGCGACATACGAGGAGAGGGCCCGACATGTCCCGACCAGCACACATCGCCATGGTGAACATCCCGGCGCACGGCCACGTCAACCCCAGCCTGGAGGTGATGCGGGAGCTGGTCGCCCGCGGCCACCGGGTCAGCTACGTCAACGACCCGTCGTTCGCCGAGCAGATCGAGTCCACCGGCGCCCGACTCGTGCCCCACGACACGACCCTGTCGATCGTCAAGGGCGGGGTCGACCCCAACATCGGGGCCGGCGTGCACACCATGATCTTCGAGGAGGCGCAGGCGATGCTGCCGCGCCTGCGCGAGGCCTTCCACGACGACCGGCCCGACCTCGTCCTGTACGACTTCATGGCGTACGCGGGCCGGGCGCTGGCCGACGGCTGGGGCGTGCCGTCCATGCTGATCTCGCCGTCAATGATCATCCGGGAGGACTCCCACCTGGCGCGCTTCGAGATGGCGCGGGAGGCCTTGGAGGCGGACAAGATCCCGGAGCGGTTCGCGCAGTGGCTCGCCGACAACGGCGTGCCGGCGGGCGAGCCGTTCGGGTACATGCTGCGCCCGGATCGCGGGCTGGCGCTCATCCCGCAGGTGCTCCAGCCCGAGATCGAGCTGGTCGATCCCCAGGTCTTCTCCTTCGCCGGGCCCTGCCTCGGCGCCCGCGAGCACCAGGGCGGCTGGACCCGTCCGGAGGGCGCGCAGAAGGTGCTGCTGGTCTCGCTCGGCTCCACCTTCACCCACCAGCCCGACTTCTACCGCGCGTGCCTGGAGGCCTTCGGCGACCTGCCCGGCTGGCATGTCGTGCTCCAGGTCGGCCAGGCAACCGACCCGGCCGAACTGGGTACGATCCCGGCCAACATCGAAGTGCACCAGTGGGTGCCGCAGTTCGCCGTACTCCAGCAGGCCGACGCGTTCGTGACCCACGCCGGAATGGGCGGGTGCAGCGAGGGCCTGTACTGCGGACTGCCGATGGTCGCGGTGCCGCAGGCCGCCGACCAGTTCGACAACGCGGACCGGCTGGTCGAACTCGGCGTCGCCCGCCGACTGGACACCGCGCAGGCCACCCCGGAGGCGCTGCGCTCCGCCGTACTGGAGCTGACCGGCGACCCGGCGGTGGCGTCCCGGCTGGCCGAGCTCAGCCGCGAGGTCCGCGCCGGCGGCAGCGCGGCCAGGGCCGCCGACCTGGTCGAGGCCGCCCTCATCTGAACCACCCGTCCGTCCGCCACCGCCCCGCCGCCCGGGGCGGTGGCGGACACCCCACCGGCCGTCGCGGCGCGCACCGTCGTTCCCTCCTCCCCAGGAGACCCTGTTGACCGAGATCATCCTCATGTCCGACCCACAGGTGGCCGCCGTCCCCGTCCAGGACTGCGGCGACCGCCTCCTGGACGTACGCGAGCACGAACTCCTGCTGGACAGCCGCAAGCGCGACGACACCGGGGCGTTCGCCCACCTGCGGTCCGGCGTGCTCGACCGACTCCTCGACGCCCAATCACACCTCCCGGACGGCCTGCGGCTGCTCTTCGTCGAGGGCTACCGCCCGCCGGCCCTCCAGCGCCGCTACTTCGACGAGTACACCGCCGAGTTGCGCGCCGCACACCCGGACTGGCCGTCCGCACAGCTCCGCTCGGCCACGAGCCGCTACGTCTCCCCGCCCGAGATCGCACCACACAGCGCCGGCGCCGCCGTCGACCTCACCCTGACCGACGCCGACGGCCACGAACTCGACCTCGGCACCCGGGTCAACGCCAACCCGGAAGAAAGCGCCGGCGCCTGCTACACCGACGCCGCCGGCCTCTCCCCCGAAGCCCGCACCAACCGGCAACTCCTCAGCCACACCCTCACCCGCGCCGGCCTCGTCAACTACCCCACCGAGTGGTGGCACTGGTCCTACGGCGACCGCTACTGGGCCCTCACAACCGGCGCACCCGCCGCCCTCTACGGCCCCGAACGCCTCTAACCCCCACGCGGCTGCCCTCCCACGCCCACCCGCAAGCTCCGCCCGCCCCCCCGACGACAGGACGGGCCACCCAGTGCGCCCCGGGGCTCGGAAGCCCCGGGGCGCGTCGGTCACTCGGTGAGGCGTCAGGCCTTGGGGCCGGCGGACTGGACGACCTCGAAGGACCAGAGGGTCGAGCCGGAGGCGGCGGGGCGCTTGGGGGCCTCGCCCTCCGGGGCGGCGGGGCGGTGGGCGGCCTGCATGGGGCCCTCCATCCACGCCTTGAAGTCCTCCTCGCTGCGCCAGCGGGTGTAGACGAGGTACTGGTCGGTGCCCTCGACGGGGCGGAGGAGCTCGAACCACTCGAAGCCGTCCGAGTTCTCCACCGCGCCGGCGCGGGAGGCGAAGCGCTGCTCCAGGACCTCCCGCTGCTCGGCGGGAACCGTCAGTACGTTGATCTTGACGACGGACATGCCGCTCCTTCTGCTCCGCCGGGGCCGCGGGTGCGGCCGCCGGTCCGGTGACTGTCTGCGGTCAGCAGTCTCCTACACCTCACACCGCGCGGGTCGGGCGATCCAGGACCTGTCGATCGAGACGGCTTGCGGCAAAGGGCCCGAAGTGCAGGCGGAGAAGGTGCGTGCAAACCCGGTTGGAGAACCCGAAATCCAACCGAATGGGGCACAGCCATGGGTATCGGCGACAAGTTCCGGGACAACGCCGAGCAGCTGGAGGAGGAAGCGAAGGAGCGTCTCGACAGCAAGGCTGGACATGCGCCGTGAGGCGGGCTACGCCTCCGGCGGCACGCTATAGCGGCTCAGCACGTCGTCCGCCGTGGACTTGTCCAGCAGGCGCAGTTCCCACGGCCCAGAGTTGACGTCGAAGTCCTTGCCGAAGCCAACCCACTTGCCGGCCATGCGGCGGCCGGTCGGGTCGACCAGCAACTGAATGGCGCCGTGGTACCTGGCCCCCTGGTAGTAGCCGTCCTGTGCGGTCTGTTCCACCCAGGAGCCCGTCACGATGTTCCGATCAACAGTGAGATCGAAGGACAGCGGCGAGTCGGGATTGGACGACGCACCGGGGAGGGACCGACCCGTGATCCGGTTGCCGTTCTGGGACAACACAACGTGGTGCAGGCCGGTGAACGTGTTCTCACGGCTGCTGCTGTAGAACTCGTAATGGCTGACCCATACCCCCGAGTAGTCCTCACCCGTGGGAGCGGGCGCAGCCTGCACGGGCACGCCCGGTTCGTCATTGGTCACGTCGTGCCCTCCCGTACCGTCCACGCTGACCCTTGGCGGCAACTGTGGCGACTCGAAGCCGAGGCGGTCAACAGGGAATCTTGGTGACAGCTTCAAGGGCTCGAACGTACACCGGACGGGGATACCTCACCTCTCCCGACTCCCAGCGCTGAACCAGGCGCTTGCTAGCGTCGTTCGGCTCTCCCTGATCCTCCCCGACTGCCCGCAGCCGCTTCGCGAACTCGTCCTGGCTGAGACGGAGCCCGAGGCGTACGGCCCGAAGGGTCTCATTCGGCGTAGTCATGGCTAGACGATAGGCCCAAACATCGCCCAACGACGCCGAAATGACGTCTTGCCAGGACTCCGGAATGACGCCCTCGCGCCGTCGCAATGGCCCACAAGGTCGGGGCACGATCAGCCTGCTGACAGTCGGAGGACCACAGAACCGGAGTCGGAGAGCGGTGACGATGACACGCGAGGACCACGAGGCCGATCGACACAGGCGACCGCCCGGCAAACGCGCCAGCCCGGCCTTGATCGCCGCTTGCCGCGCCGACTACCACGAGGCCAAGGCGGACGACGATCGGCGTCCCCCGGACCCCTTCAAGTACGCCCCGCTGGGATGGGAGGACGTGACCAGTGGCGCCGCCTGACAGCCGGCCGAGGTGCGCCGTGTGCGCGTCCTTCGACAAGATCGCCCGCGCGTTCGCGGAGTCGCCCCAGCTTCCGGATCGGTCGGTGCTGCGCGAGATCGAGCTTCGCCGCCTGGCACACGAACTCACCTGTAATGCGGTGGCGCGTGTCGCTTCGTGAGATCGCCCGGCGGGCACCGGACACGCCCGCCCCGGACATTGACCAGTGCCCCGGCTGCCGGTACTTCGACTCCGCGCAAGCGCAGTACCCCGCCGAGGACTTCCCCACGATCGCACGGAACTTGGCGCGCAGACAGGCGCAGCACATCACGGACGGCGAATGCCTGGTGATGCACGATGCCGACGAGTGAGCCGGAGTACCTGCCGCCGGACTGGACGAGTTTCCTGGGCGGGCCGGTGCCGTATCCGGTTGATCAGGACGACCAGGGCGGCACCGAGAAGGACACCGTGCCGCCCTTGGAACCCGTCCCCGACTCGCCGACCATGGCCCGCCTCAGGATCGCGGCGGCGATCGCCAACGCCCGCTCCCGCTGGGGGATTTGATACTCCCATCCCAAGGAGTGGGGACCGCAAGGAAGATCGAGAGAGAGGACAGTGCAATGACCGCCCGTCCCGAATTCGAGTTCGTCACCATCGCGGCGTGCCAGAACACGGTGCGCAAGGCGTGCCCGCAGGTGGCCACCAACATCCCCGGCGTCGTCGCCTTGCGCGACAGCGAGCGGCCCGGTGAGGTGGTCACCATGACCCGCGAGGCGTGGGCGGAGTTCACCGACGCCGTCAAGTGCGGGGAGTTCGACCTGAGCGCGTAGGAGACCTGTGGACTGTCAGCTGTGTGATCAGCCCATCGCGTTCGACCCGGAGACAGGCCAAGGCTTCTGCTTCCGGTGCGACCAGTGGGCGACCGTCTACCCGGATCAACCGGACCCGTACCGGTACACGCCCAAGAATCGGCCCTACCGGCCGAGGAGGCACGGGCCGAACGACCACCCGGGTAGCAACGGTGGGCAGTCCACGCCCGCATGACCCCGAGAACAGCCCCGTCCATGCATCGTCCCCCGTGACGCATGGGCGGGGCTTCGCCGTCCGGCGGCACTTCCAGCGACGGCCGGGCAGCGCTTATGCGAATGGCTCGACACATTCGTTGATCATGACTACGCCCACGGGTCCATCCTGCCTCGACTAACAGGACGGACAACAGACCAGCGCATCAGAGGTACATCAGCGAACCTGTTGCGCCTCGGCGACCCGCTCCCCGCCAACCTGGCCTGCTTCGCCGTCTACTGCCTCATCACGTCCCCGGGCCGGAACTTCCCCCGCGCCGCCTTCGCCGCCTCCGTACCTACCCGTCCGCAAGCGTCGAGAAGAGGTCGACCACCCTGCGGGTCTCGAGTGCCTTGTCGCCGCTGTCGCTCTCCGTACTCCGTTGGCCGGGGCTCCGCGCCCATTCGGGCTCCTCATCGGAGTCGGCCTCGTTCTGGTCGACGGATTCCCGCCACTCCGCGAGCAGCCGGTCCACCGACACGCCCGCTCGGCTCGCCATCAACTCCACCATGTCCGCGGCATCCCTTGCCGCTTCGAAGTCACGCTCGGAGGACCAGTGTTCGGCTTCTGCTTCGGCGAGCCTCACCACTTCCGCCCGGACACTCTTCCGGAGTTCGGGGCTGACGTTCCCGAGGTCCACCGTTTCGAAGAACAGCTCCATGTCGGCAGGGTCGTAGATCCCGGAGATCGTCAGATCGATGAGCCGCTCGATCACCTCGGGCGCGACCAGACGGTAGCGCTGGACCGCGACGATCAAGGAGACGGATGCCTCGGAATGGGGATCGGCAACGACCCGGCCGCCGATACCGACCAGCGCCGACACGGCCTGGGCAGACCACTCGGACGATTCCCGCCCACCGAACTCGACCATGAAGGGCAGCACGGTGGACAGCAACCCGGGACGCGGATCGAAGGTCCGGTAGCCGCCCTTGCCGATCTTTGCGGCCCATTCCTCCACATGCTGATCGAAGAGGGTCTCGATCCTTTCGACCACGGTGCCGGCATTCTCGACCACGGCTTCCCTGAGCCCTTCATGCGGGCTCGCCGTGACACCGGAACCATCGCCGCGCAGAATCCTGCGGAACACGAGCGCGGACGGCGCACCGGTCGCCGGTTTCCCGTCGCGGCAGCCAGGATGGTCGAGCCCGGAGTAGCGGAGCAGCATGAGCAGCTGCCGAATGTCCTGCACGCCGGAAAGCAGCATCTCCGCTTCGCCCGGGGCCGTGCCGAGCCGGTGGAGCAGGTAGTCGCGGCAGGAGGGGTTCGCCAGCGCCACCCGCTGGGTCCCCCGTGGCGTCGACCTCGACCTGTTCCGGGTGGAGATGGTAATCCAGGTCCCTTCCAGGACCTTCAGGGCCTGCTGGTAGGTGTAGGGATCGAAGTCCCGGATATGGGTTCGGAGGGACTTCTCCTCGATCCCCTCCGGAGGGTAGGTGACCAGGACGGAGAGGACCGTCCGCCCCGTCCGCGACAGCTGGTGGTAGGAGCCCGACCACAACTCCTCGGGGTGGTCGAGAGCTTCCTTCAGGCTGGGCAGCAACGTGTCGAGTGCCCGGGACTTGTGGCGTACGACCTGCTCCAGGATTCGCGGACTGTAGTTCGGATGATTGATGACGCCGAGGTAGTCCCTGCCCTCGACCAGGAGCTTCTTGTCACCCGCCGGCAGATCCGAGAAATAGAGGTGGTTGTAGAAGATGTGCGCCTTCACATAGGCGCTGTAGTCCTCGATCTGCACTTCGGCACAGGTCAGGAATTCCCGGGACCGCCTGATCCGGTCGCTGCGCTCCGTGGCGTCCCGGAAGACCTGCTCCCTGGTCGTGAGAATGAACCGCTTGTTCTCGGGTTCTGCCCGGCGGACCCGTTCCACGAGCTGGGCGATCCGGTGGTCCTCGTTCTTCCCGGTGGTCTCGGCCAGGTCGGTCTGCCCCAGGAAGTCGTCGTAGTAGAAGATCTGCGGGATCTCGCGATTCCAGGCGTCGAATCCCTCCTTCACGTCCTCGCTGATCTGGACCACTTGCCATTTCTCCTGCCAGTGCGCAAGCAGTGCCATTTCGGCCAGGATGCTCTTGCCGACCCCCGGAGGCCCCGTGACGATGCAGACCCGGTCCGCCTCCAGGATCCGCATGACCCGGTTGAAGTGCTGTGTCCCCACGTAGTACTTGGCCCGCTTCTCGACGCTTTCCAGCAACTCCTCGGTGCGGTTCCACAGACCGGCGTGCACGATCCTCGACAGCACCGCCGCCGAGGTGGTCCAGAGCTTGAATTGTCCCAGCTCGACCTGCGGATGACGGGCGAGAAGGGCATTGAGGTCCTCCAGCCCGAGGACATCCGCATGCGCGATCGGCAGCACGGGGGAAAGGAGGCGCACCAGCTCCTCCTTGGACTCCACGGTCATCGACACGCTCGTTGCGAGGATGTACCGACGGATCCCCGTTGCGGTTTTCCATTTCGCCGCTTCCTTCTGCACCGCACGCCGCAGGGCCGCCCGCCCGCCGCGCAGGAAGTGCTTGCACTGGATGACCACGCTGCCGTCGGCCATCGCACAGCGCAGATCGACCCCCTTGTCCCGGCCGGGGCCGAAGGACTCGACGTGGACACCGAGTTCGGCATTCAGCAGCTCGGCCACCAGAGCTTCGAAGTCGACGGGCGACAGGGTGCTGAAGTCGTAGTCAGGCATGGCGCTGCGGTACCGGTCCTCACGTCGCTGGTGCACGGGCTGCCATCATCACCCAGCGATCGCGGCGCCCGCAGCAAGAGGGCGGCGCAGCCCGACCACGGGCCCAACAGCCTCCCGCACAACGCCAACCGTCGCCCGGCGGCTCGCGTCCCGAGGCGGCGGTACAGTCAGCACCAGCATCAGGGCTGCGCCGGCAGCGTACGGACCGGCCGCCGCTCTGGCTCTACAGCCGGGACACCCTGTCGTGGGCCCCCGTTCCGGCTGTGCCTGCTATAGCGGGCTTCTATGTGAGTGGCTTGACACGCTCATTGATCTTGACGACGGACATGCCGCTCCATCTGCTCCGCCGGGGCCGCGGGTGCGGCCGCCGGTCCGGTGACTGTCTGCGGTCAGCAGTCTCCTACACCTCACACCGCGCGGGTCGGGCGATCCGAGGTCTGTCGATCGTGACGCTCTGCGGCAACTGGCCCGAAGTGCAGGCGGAGAGGGGGCGTGCAAGCCTGGTTGGAGAACCCGAAATCCAACCGAATGGGGCACAGCCATGGGTATCGGCGACAAGTTCCGGGACAAGGCCGAGCAGTTGGAGGAGGAGGCGAAGTCGCGCCTCGGCAACAAGCCCCCGAAGGCGGACGACGCCCAACAGAAGGCCGCCCAGACCCAGCAGCAGGGCCAACAGCAGGGCCAGCAGAACCTGGACGACCTACCGGACGACATCGACGACCGGAAGTAGCGGCCAAGACCGGGCGGGGACGGCCGAGGCAGATCCTCGACCGTCCCCGTACTCATGTCCGGACCGCTTCGCGGGTCAGGCGATCCACGGCGGGAGGAGGCGCTCGGCGTCGCGGGGGGCGAGGCCGCAGGCGCCTTCGGGGGTGACGGCGTCGGGGTTGTAGGCGTGGGCGGGGGACGGGCCGGCGACGATGGCGGTGAAGCCGTCGGCGGTGGTGATCCGGCGGGCGAGGTCGGCGGGGAGGACGAGGGTGTCGCCGGCGGTGAGGGGCACCGGGCCGTCGGGGAGGGTGACGGTGCCGGTGCCGGTGAGCAGTGTCCAGATCTGTTCGACGTCCATGGCGTGGAGCGGGCCGCTCTTGCCCGCCGCCATGTCGACCTGCCACAGGGCGAGGGTGGTTGAGCCCTGGGTGGGTGAGGCGTAGGTGGTCATGACGGCGTTCGGCGTCTCGGTGCGGCGGGCTTCGGCGTGGCGGATCACGGGCATGGCGAGGGAACCCCCTAAGATGGTCAATGGCGTTGTCTATATGGTCAATGAGGTTGTCTACCCATGTCAAGCGAGCCCGTGAGCACACCCACGAGCACACCCACAAGCACCCCCACGAGCGAACCCGCCCCGCCCGGCTTCGAGTTGCCGCTGCGCCTGCTGCTCACCTTCCGGACGATCATCGACGAGCTGCACGAGCGCATCGCCCGCGAGGGCCACCCCGACCTGCGGCCCATGCACGGCTTCGTCTTCCAGGCGATCGGACCGCACGGCACCACCGCCGTCGAACTCGGCCGCCGGCTCGGCGTCTCCAAGCAGGCCGCTGGCAAGACCATCGAGAACCTGGAGCAGCTCGGCTACGTCGAACGCGGCGGCGACCCGGCCGACGCCCGCCGCAAGGTCGTCCGACTGACCGCCCGCGGGGTGGACTGCCTGGTCCGGTCGGCCCGGATCTTCGACGAGCTGCGCGCCGAGTGGTCCGCCACCCTGGGCGAGGAGCGCCTGCGCGAGGTGGAGACGGCCCTGCGCCTGCTCGCCCCCGGCGACCCGTTCCGCCTCGACACCCCTCGCTGGTTCGGCGGTCCGTGAGGAAGAATCAGGAGCGGAACGAACCACAGGGGGAAGCGGATGAGACGGCTGGGACGGACGGTCGCAACGGCGGCCGTACTGGTGCTCGCGGCGTGCTCCTCGCCGGTTCCAGGGTCGCCGCTCCCCGAGCACATGTCCCCGGAGGCCCGCGGCTACCTCTCGGAGGCCCTGGACCTCATCCAGCAGAAGTCCCTGAACACCGCGAAGGTGGACTGGCCGAAGCTCCGCACCCAGGCCTTCGCCCAGGCGGCCGCGGCCCGCACCCCGGCCGACACCCACACCGCGATCAGGGCCGCTGTCACCGCCCTCGACGACCACCACAGCCGTTTCTACCCGCCCGACCAGGCGGCGAAGGTCGACGCCGACCCGGAGGCCGTGAACGCCCCGACCGCCCGGCCACTCCCCGGCCGCATCGCCCAGTTGACCCTCCCGGCGGTGAACGGATCGGAGCACACCTACGCCGGGTACGTGACCCGCGGCCGTGCCGCCGTCGCCGAAGTGAGCGCCTGCGGCTGGGCGGTGGACCTGCGGGGCGAGACCGGGGGCGGGATGTGGGCCCCGCTGGCCGTCGCGGCGCCGATCCTCGGCGACGGCCCGCTGGGCGCCTTCGTCACCGCGGACGGCACCCGCAGCACCTGGTCGGTCCGCGACGGCGTGCCGTACCTGGACGACGCCCCGCAGGCCTCCCCCGCCGCCCACCACGACAAGGCGCCCGCCCACCAGGACAACACGCCCGAAACGCCCGTCGCCGTCCTCACCGGCCGCGCGACCGGCAGCGCGGGCGAGGCGGTCGCCATCGCCTTCATCGGCCGCCCGGCCACCCGCAGCTTCGGCCAGCCCACCTACGGGGTGCCCACCGGCAACGCCGCCCACCGGCTGTCGGACGGCGCCGTCCTGCTGCTCACCGGCGCCGCCGAGGCCGACCGCACCGGCCGGGTCCACGAGGGCCCGATCGAGCCGGACGAGGCGGTCGAAACGGCCGACCCCCGCAAGGACGACGACCCCGCGCTCGCCGCCGCCGTCGCCTGGCTCTCCAACCAGACCCCCTGCAAGGCAAGCTAGAACGACCGCCCCTCGCCCCGGTACGGCGGCTCGTGGGCGGGCCGGTCCGGGCGGTCGCGCCGGTCGGCGCAGAGGGTGGAGCTGAGGCGGGTGAGCAGGTCGGCGAGGTCGGCGTACTGCTGCTCGTCCCAGTCGCCGAGCAGGTCGGCGAGTTGCGAGCGCCGGGCGGCGACCAGCTTGACGGCCGCCTCCGCCCCCGGTTCGGTGAGCCGTAGCGGCAGCCCGCCGCTGCGGGCGGCGAGGCCGCGGCCCTCGACTTCCCGGACGGCGCTCTCGATGACGGCGATCGGGATGATCCGCCGCTCGGCGAGTTCGGCCGGCTCGACCGAGCCGTGGTGGTGCATCTGCAACAGCAGCCAGCTGGAGGCGGGTTGGAGGTCCAGACCGGCCCCCTCGGTGATCCGCCGGAAGAGGTCGCGCCGGGCCTCGCGGGTGCTCAGCACCGAGAGCGCGCGGGCGATCTCATCCAGCGACGAGCGTTGGACGGGGTTGAGGCCGATGGATTCGCTCAGGTCGGGTGCGGTGACGGTGGAGCGCAGCTTCTGCTCGCGCAGGAACAGCGACAGCACGAAGGCGACCACCGCGACGGGCACCGCGTACAGGAACACCCGGGTGATCGACTCGGCGTACGCGTGGTGGACGGCTTCCTGGACGACGGCGGGCAACTGGGTGATCACCCGCGGGTCGGAGGTGACGGCCTCGGGGTGGAAGCCGGGTGGCAGCGGCAGGCCGGTGAGGGCGTCGGCGAGCCGGTCGCGCAGCCCGCTGGCGAACAGGGTGCCGAAGATGGAGACGCCGAAGGAGGCGCCGATGGAGCGGAAGAAGGTAGCGCCGGCGGTGGCGACGCCGAGGTCCTGGTAGCCGACGGAGTTCTGCACGATCAGCACCAGCACCTGCATGACCAGGCCCAGCCCGAGGCCGAAGACCAGGAAGTAGAGGCTCATCTCGGTGGTGCTGCTGTGCTCGTCGAGCCGGGAGAGCAGCAGCAGGCCGACGGTGGTGACGGCCGTCCCGGCGATCGGGAAGATCCGGTAGTGGCCGGTGCGGGCGACGATCTGGCCGGAGCCGACCGAGGTGAGCAGCATGCCGAGCACCATCGGCAGCATGTGGATGCCGGACAGGGTGGGCGAGACCTGCTTGACGACCTGAAGGAAGGTCGGCAGGTAGGTGAGGGCGCCGAACATCGCGAAGCCGACCACGAAGGAGATCACCGCGACCAGGCTGAACGTCCGGGAGCGGAACAGCCGCAGCGGCAGCACCGGTTCGCCGGCCGTCCGCTCGACCAGGACGAAGGCGAGCAGCAGCACCAGGCTGAGCACGCCGAGCCCGACGATCTGCCAGGAGGTCCAGCCCCAGGTGGTGCCGCCGAGGGAGGTCATCAGCACCAGGCAGGTGGCGACGGCGGCGATCAGCACGGTGCCGAGGTAGTCGATCCGGTGCTGGCGCCTGGCCTCCTGCCCGGGCAGGACGGCGGCGATCACCACCAGGGCGACGATGCCGATCGGCAGGTTGATGTAGAAGACCCAGCGCCAGCTGAGGTTGTCGACGAACAGGCCGCCGAGCAGCGGGCCGAGGACGCTGGTCACGCCGAAGACGGCACCGAAGAGGCCCTGGTACTTGCCGCGGTCCCGGGGGGAGACGAGGTCGCCGACGATGGCCTGGGTGAGCACGATCAGCCCGCCGCCGCCCAGGCCCTGCAGCGCGCGGAAGGCGATGAGTTCGCCCATGTTCTGGGCGATGCCGCAGAGTACGGAGCCGAGCAGGAAGATCACGATGGAGGCCTGGAAGAAGCGCTTCCGGCCGTACATGTCGCCGAGCTTGCCCCAGAGCGGGGTGGCGGCGGTGGAGGCCAGCAGGTAGGCGGTGACCACCCAGGAGATGTGGTCCAGGCCGCCGAGGTCGCTGACGATGGTGGGCAGCGCGGTGGAGACGATGGTCTGGTCGAGGGCGGCGAGCAGCATCGCCAGCAGCAGGGCGCCGATCGGCACCCAGAGGTTGGGGACGGTGACCTCCGGCGGGCCGGGCTCGTACGCCGGGCTGCGGTCGGACGCGGCGCGCGAGTCCGTCATGGCGGCTCCGTAGGGTCGCGGGCCCCGGCCGAGGCGGCGGGCCCGTGCGGATGATCACTCCCAGCTCACCATGCTGTCAGAAATGCCCCGGTTTGCTCCCTCGGATTGAGCCGAACGTAGCCGCCGGGCCCACCGACCCAGGACACACCGCACCGACCCGACCGCCGGCACCGGGGACATCCGCCGCTCCCCGACCGTTCCTCGGGAAACAACCGCCACCAACCGGCACAACACCCCCGCCCGGGTCCGGACGCCCCTGTCCCCCCTCCGGGACGTCCTGCATAATCAGGCGCGATCGTGAGCCCGGGAACCGCCCCGGGGCACGCAGACCGCCCGAGAACCGAGGAGGACCGGCCGATGCCGGACCAGCACTGCCCGACGTGCGGCACCGCACGCTCCACCGGGTGCGGCTGCGTCCCGGACCCGAGCCTCACCGAGACGGCCGTCCTCCCGCACCTCGAAGGCCCGCCACTGGTCCGCCCGTACGTGCCGCAGGCGGTCGGCCAGGTCGCCGAGGAGCCCGTGGCGGACGTCCCCGCCGTCGACCCGTTCGCGACCACCGTCCTGCCGCCGGTCGCCCCGGAACAACCGGCCCCCGTCCACCCCGCCCCGCCCGTGGTTCCCCCGCTGGGGCCGGACGCCGACGCCTACGCCACCACCGTGCTGCCGCCGCTGCCCGCCTCCGGGCCGGGCGCGTACGCGGCGGCGACGGCCCCGCAGGCCGCGTCCGGCGGCGACCTCGGGGTCTTCCCCTTCGACCACGCGACGTCCGGGCCCGAGCCGGAGCCCGTCGGCGGCCGGGCCGCGCGCAGAGCCGCCGAGCAGGCCGCGCAGAACCCGCTGGCCCGGCACAAGCTGCTGCTGGCCGGGGTGGGCGCCGGCCTGGTCGCGCTCACCATCGGCATCGCGTACGCGGTGACGCCCTCGCCCGCCCCGACGACCCGGCAGGCGCAGCCGCTGCCCACCACCCTGGCGCCCGCGCCGGTGGAGCCGACCGCCCCGGCACCGACGGACCCGGCCACGCCGCCGCCGCCGACCAGCGAGGCGCCGAGCCCGACGTCGCCCCCCACCCGCAAGCCGAGCCCGACGAAGACGGCCACCCCGGCGCCGACGCCGACCACCCAGGCCCCGGTCGCCGCTCCCCCGGCCCCGGCTTCCGTCCCGACCCCGCCCCCGACACCCACGCCCACCCCCACCACCGCGACGCCCACGCCGACCCCGACCCCCACCCCGACGCCGACCCCGACCACCCGGGTGCTCCAGATGGGGATGACCGGCGCCGACGTCAAGGACATGCAGCAGCGGCTGTGGGCGGCCGAGTGCGGATACGTCGACAAGTCGATGATCACCGGGACCTTCGACTTCTGGACCCGGTCGGTGCTCGGCGACTACCAGACCAGCAACCGGATCAAGGGCGAGACCTTCGTCTACGGCCCGAAGACCCGGGCCGCCCTGGAGGCCGACCCGGGCTGCTGAGCCCCGCGGACAAGGGGTCAGCCGGTGATCGCCCCGAAGATGCTGATGCCCGCCAGCACCACCATGATCGCCGCCGCGACCCGGATGATCAGCTTCATCGGCACGTACTTGAGCAGCTTCTGCCCGCCCACGATGGCGAGCCCGCCGACCGCGCACAGCGCCAGCCACGCGCCGAGGCCGACGGCCAGCGGATCGGCGTACTTGGCGGCCAGGTTGGCGGTCATGATCTGGGTCAGGTCGCCGAACTCGGCGACCGCGACGACCAAGAAGCTGGCCCCGGCCACCTTCCAGAAGCTGTTCGAGGACGGCTCCTTGGCGGCGTGCCCTTCCTCGTCGTCGCCCCCGCCGTGGAAGAGCAGCATGGCCGCACCGGCCAGGAACAGCACGCCGGTGACGCCCTCGACCCAGCGGTGCGGCAGCAGCGAGAGCAGGTGCCCGGCGGCGAGGGCGAGGACGACCTGAACGCCCATCGCCGCGGCGACACCCGCGAAGACGTAGCTGGCACGGTACTTGGTGCCGAGTACGAGGCTGGCCAGCGCGGTCTTGTCCGGCAGTTCGGCCAGGAAGATGATGCCGAACGTCAGCGCGGCCACGGTCAAACTCATCAGAAAGGGTCCCTCGGTCGGGCTGCCCGGCCTCCGCAGGTCCGTCAGGGGACGCTTCGGCCCGACAGCACTGGTCATGGTCACAGCACTGCGGCCGAAGGTCTCGCCGGCACTGACCCCGGAGGATCGGGTGCCCCGGGCGCCGGGCCCGTGAGGGCCAGTATGTCGACGGTCCGGTGGAGGGCTACTCCCCTTCAACGTGCTCAAGGGTACCCGACCGCGTCCAGTCCCCAAGGCGGCCCGGTACCCGCCCCCGTCCGGTACCCGCCCCGGCCCGGTCCCCAGCGCTCACCAGCCCCCGCGCTCACCGGCCCGCGCTCACCAGCCCCCGGCCGACCAGCTCCAGCACCACCACGATCGCCACCGACTCCACCGCCAGCAGCCCGACCAGCACGAACAACTGCACCGCCCCCGCCTGGACGGGCGAGGCGCCGCCGAGCAGCATGCCGACGAAGGCGCCGGGGAGGGTGACCAGGCCGACCGTCCGGGTCTGGTCGAGGGCGGGCACCAGCGAGGTCGCGGCGGCGGTGCGGCAGATCTCCAGCCGGGCGTCGCGGTCCTCGAAGCCGAGCGCCAGGGCCGCCTCCACCTCGCCGCGGCGCTGCCGCAGTTCGTCGAGGGCGCGCCGCCCGGCCAGCGAGGTGGCGGTGAGCGCGCCGCCGATCAGGATGCCGGCGACGGGGATGACGGACAGGCCCTTGGCCGGCAGCAGTCCGACGGCCAGCAGCAGGGCGAGCACCGGCAGCACGCCGGCGCCGATCGGCGCGGCCGCCCAGACCCAGTCGGGGCCGGGGGTCATCCGCCGCCCGGCGGTGCGCACCGCGACGGTGAACATCAGCAGCACGAACAGCGCCGACCACCAGAGCGAGCCGACCACCCAGCTGATCACCGCGGCGACGGCGGCCAGTTGCACCACCGCGCGCAGTCCGGCCCGCAGCACCGCGTGCCCGTGGCCGAGCAGGCCCCGGCCGGCCACCGCGACGGCGGCCAGCAGCAGGACGGCGGTGACCACCCCGAGCATCGGGGTGACGGGCAGCAGCTGACCGCCCGCGGCGGACAGGGGCACCGGTGTCAGATCCAGCTGGTGAACCACATCCGGTCCTGCCAGGACGTCATCGGGATCACCTCCGCCGTGTACAGCGGGTAGAAGAAGGCGAAGCAGGCGACGATGGCGAGCACGATCAGCCCGGCGCCGGCCGCGCCGATCCGGCGGCGTTCGGGGCTGCACCCGGCCGGGCCGAGGATCGCCCCGAGCATCTGTGCGACGGCCAGGCACAGGAACGGCACCAGGACGACCATGTAGAAGGAGAAGACGGTCCGCTCCTGGTACTGGAACCAGGGCAGGTAGATCCCGGCGACGGCGCACAGCACGGCGCCCGAACGCCAGTCCCGGCGGAAGAACCAGCGCCACAGCAGGTAGACCAGGGCGAAGCAGGCCGTCCACCAGAGCAGCGGGGTGCCGAGGCCGAGGATCTGGGACGCGCAGCCGCCGGTGGCGGTGCAGCCGTGCTGCCCGTTCGGGACCTGCTCCCAGTACATGGAGACGGGACGGCCGACGACCAGCCAGCTGAAGGGGTTGGACTGGTAGGTGTGCGGGGTGCTCAGCCCGGTGTTGAAGTCGTACATCTGCGAGTGGTAGTGCCACAGGCTGCGCAGCGACGCGGGCACCCAGCTCATCGACACCTGCGGCAGCGGGACGCCGAGGAAGGTGTCCGGGGACAGGCCGGGGCGGCCGTCGGCCCAGTGCCGGTCGTACCCGCCCTCGCCGTTGCCGCCGCTGGCGAGCCAGCCGGCCCAGGCGCCGACGTACACCACCAGGGCGGAGCCGACCATGGCGAGGAAGGCGGGGACGGCGTCGCGGCGCAGCATCGAGCGCCAGGGGCGGCGGGCGCCGGCCCCACGGCGGCCGGACTGGTCCCACAGGACGGTCAGCAGGCCGAAGGCGGCGAGGATCATCGCGCCGTTCCACTTGACGGCGCAGGCGGCGCCGAGGAGCACCCCGGCGGCGATCCGCCAGGGGCGCAGGCCGAGCCGGGCGCGGTCGCCGTCGGTGACGCCGGCCAGCCGGGCGCGGACGTGGTCGCGGTCGATCAGGAGGCTGCCGAAGGCGGCGAGCACGAAGAACATCTGGATGCCGTCGAGCAGCCCGACCCGGCTCATCACCAGTTGGAGGCCGTCGACGGCCATCAGCAGGGCCGCGGTGCAGCCGATCAGGGTGGAGCCGAAGAGCCGGCGGCCGATCCGGGCGAGCATCAGCACGGTGACGGTGCCGAGCAGGGCGGTCATGAACCGCCAGCCGAAGGGGTGCATGCCGAACAGCTGTTCGCCGATCGCCATCACCCATTTGCCGAGCGGCGGGTGGGCGATGAACTCGGGCGCGGAGGTGAGCGGGATGTGCTGCGGGACGGCCAGGACGTCGGTGTTGGCGTGGTCCGGCCAGCTGCCCTCGTAGCCCTGCCGCAGCAGCGACCAGGCGTCCTTGGGGTAGTACGTCTCGTCGAAGACGAAGGCGTTGGGGTAGCCGAGGTTCCAGAACCGCAGCAGGCCGGCGAAGAGCGCGACGCCGATCGGCCCGAGCCAGCCGGACCAGTCGGCCGACAGGCGGAGCAGCCGGCCCCGGGCCGGTGCCGGGGCGGCGGGGGCCGGGGCCTGGGCCGCCGGGGGGTGCGTGAGCGCCGCTTGCGTCATTGCCTCGCCGATTCGCCTGTCTCCTGTGCCGGCCGGGTCTCCTGTACCGACCGGGCCGGGCGGCCAACAGCCACTGACACTATGTGGCGGTGGTCGCGAAGCCAAGCGCGACGGGCGCCGGCCAGGTGACCCGGTCGGCGCCCGTCGGCACGCCTGTTCGATCGGCGGTCACGCCGCCGTCCGCAACTCCTCGTCGGCGGTCACGCCGCCGTCCGCAGCCCCCCGTCGGCGGTCACGCCGCCGTCTGCAGCTCCCGGACGACCGTGGTGCGGACCACGGCCGGGGCCGCGTTGTCCTGCTCCGGCGTGAGGTACGGGCGCAGCCGCAGCGCCAGGACGACGACCAGCAACGTGGAGCCCGCCATGGCCGCGAGGTAGAGCGGCCAGGTGCCGGAGCCGACCAGCAGCACGCCGACGGCGGGGCCGACCGCGATGGCGATCTGCTTCACCAGGGCGTACCCGGAGTTGTAGGTGCCGAGCAGCCGGGCCGGGGCGAGGTCGGCGACGATCGGGCCCATGGTGGGCGCGAGCAGCGACTCGCCGACGCCGAACAGGGCGTAGATCGAGACGATCGCGACCGTGGCGGCCATGGTCTCGGTCCGGATCAGGCCAGCCACCAGGGCCATCGCCCAGGCGCCGAGCCAGACCACGCCGGCCGCGGCCATCGCGGTGGTGCGGCGGCGGCGCGCGGTGATCCGCACCATGAACATCTGCAGGACGACGATGGTCAGCGCGTTGGCGCCGATCGCGAAGCCCAGGGTGGAGGGCGGCGTGCCGACGGTGTCGGTGGCGAAGGCCGCGACGCCGGACTCGAACTGGCCGTAGCAGGTGAAGAAGATCAGCCCGGCGAGCGCGCAGAGCCGCAGCATCGCCTTGTCGGCGACCAGCGCGCGCAGGCCGGTCGGGCCGTCGCTCTTCTCCTGGAGGGGAATCAGCGGGTTGGCCGGCATCCGGGCGGTGCCGGTGACCAGGGCCAGGCCGAGGAAGGTCGCCGCCTCGATGGTGAACAGCCGGGTGAGGCTGGCCGGGTCGGCGACGTTCACGATCTGGCCGCCGACCAGGGCGCCGATGCCCATGCCCAGGTTGACCAGGGTGAACTGGAGCGCGAAGGCGTGCGAGCGGGTCGCGGCCGTCGAGCAGCGGACGATCATCGTGGCGAGCGCCGGCTGGCAGGTGGTGACACCCGCGCCGAACAGGAAGGAGGAGACCAGCAGGGCCGGGGTGCCGGTGGCGTGACCGAAGGCGAACGCGCCGGTGGCGGCGAGCGCCGTGCCGGCCAGCAGGACCGGGCGGGGCCCGTACCTGTCGATGCCGCGACCGGTGAACGGGAGGACGGCGAGCGCCGCCAGCGCGAAGACGGTGAACACCATCCCGGCCGCCAGCGAACCCAGCCCGCGCACTTGGTCCACGTACACGAACATGTACGGCATCGTGAAGCCGCTGCCGAACGCGCTGAGCGCGTTGCCGATCTGGACGCGGCGCAGCGGGCCGCCCGCCCCGCGTCGCTGCCGCCTCTGCTGCTTCACCGTGCCGGTCACCGTGCACATCCCTTCCTGGATTCAACTGGATACTCTTAAGGTCCAGAAGATTTCAGAGCTAAAGTTTGACAAGATAAAGTCTTAGCACCAGAAGAGTGTTGAGTCAAAGGCTTAAGGGATTCACGCCTCCGTGCGACACTGGTCCGCATGACTACGGACAAGCCCGCGCCGGCCACCGCCAGGGAGCTCGGCATCGCCGAGCAGGTGGCCGTCTACCAGCGGGAATTCCCCACCGTGGACCCCCAGGTGGAGACCATCGTGCAGACCCTGTCCCGGGTCGCCCGACGGATGGGCGTGGCCTACGACCGGCAGCTGACTGTGCTGGGAATCACGGCCGCCGAGTGGGAGGTGCTCAAGGCGCTGGTGGTCTCCGGCAGCCCGTACCAGCTCGGACCGGGCGAGCTGGCCAAGCGGCTCGGGCTCACCCCGGCCGCGATGACGCACCGGATCGACCGGATGGTGGCCGAGGACCTGGTCACCCGGGAGCGCGACGAGACCAACCGGGTCCGGGTGATCATCGAGCTCACCGACAACGGCCGCGACAAGTGGCTGGAGTCGATGCGGATGGCGGCGGTGTTCGAGGAGGAGCTGCTCCAGGACGTCACGGGCGAGGAGCGGGCCGTGCTGTCCGCGATCCTGGCGCGGATGCTGCGACGGATCGAGGAGAGCCGGCCGGACGCGCTCGGGCGCACCGCCGACCCGGCCTGAGCCGCGCGCCCGGGTTGCACTCCCGGATCGCACGCCCGGGTCGCGCCCCCGAAACGCAACGAGTCCGGCCCGCCAGGGGTGCTCCCCCGGCGGGCCGGACTGCTTGGTTCAGGTGCTGCGAAGGTCCGTCAGGCCCTCAGCTCATGCCGCCCGAAGGGTCAGCAGGCGCCGTTGTCGGTCCAGACGCCCCACTGGCCGCCCTGGCTCGGGTCGTCGCCCTTGGTCCACCACTTGTTGGTGTAGTAGTGGCCCTTCCACGAGACCTTGGTGCCGCCGGCCGCGTAGGTGGTGTTGGCGTCCCAGCTCGGGGCGGCCGGGCAGCCGGCCGGCGAGGTCGGGGTGCCGGTGGGGGTACCGGTCGGGGTACCCGTGGGGGTGCCGGTCGGCGTGCCCGTGGGCGTGCCGGTCGGGGTCTGGGTCGGGGTCGCCGTGCTGCTCGGGGTGCCGGTCGGCGGGGCCGGGCAACCGGCGGCGGAGCCGTTGGTGGCGTTCACCATCGTGTCGAACAGGCCGGTCTTGGTGCCCAGGTCGTACAGCGAGAAGGCGAAGGAGCCGCCGAGGCCGTTGCAGTGCGCGTAGTCCAGCTTGGCCTGGATCGACCGGGTGTCCTCACCGCTCCAGAAGGTGTTGCCGTCGTAGAAGTACGTGGCCTTGGCGTCGTCGTCCCAGAAGGTCTTGGACGGGTTGTCGACGAAGCCCGCGAGCTCCTTGTACATCTGGATGCCGGGGACGTTGCCGGACATCGCCGCGCCGGTCGCCGGGCTGGCGGCGGGCTGGAACAGGCCGTTCTTGCCGTTGTTCTGGACGCCGGTCCAGCCGCGGTAGTAGAACGGCACACCCATGTTGATCTTGTTCGCGGGGAAGCCGCCGGGGATCCCGTAGTCCGCGTCGCCGACCGTCCACGCCTTGATCGCGTTGTCGATCGAGTACTTGCCGTGGCCCGGCTTGACCGGGGTCGACGGGTCGTTCGGGCCCGCGTAGAGCGCGGCCTGGTGGTTGGTCGGCCCCTGGGCGTCCCAGCCGCCGTGCATGTCGTAGGTCATGACGTCGAGGAAGGTGAGGTACTGACCGATCTTGTCGGTCTCGACGTTCATGATCTTGTCCTGGCCGGCGCCGACCGCCGCCGACAGGGCGTAGGTCTTGTTGTCGGCCTTGCCCTGGGCGTCCAGCTGGGTGCGGAACTCCTTCAGCAGCGCCGTGAAGTTCTGCTTGTCGGCCGGGCTGGAGATGTTGCCGGTGTGGCCGCCGCCGCCCGGGTACTCCCAGTCGATGTCGATGCCGTCGAAGACACCGGCGCCGGTGCCCGGGCCGCCGTAGCCGGCGTCGCTCGGGAGGTTGCCCTTGATGAACATGTCGAGGCAGGACGAGACCAGGTGCTTGCGCGAGGCGTCCGTGGCGGCCGCCGGCGAGAAGTACTTGGAGTAGGTCCAACCACCCAGCGAGAGCAGGATCTTGAGGTTGGGGTTCTTCGCCTTCAGCTTCTTCAGCTGGTTGAAGTTGCCCGCGATCGGCTGGTTCCAGACGTCGCCGACGCCGTCGACCGAGATGTCCGCGCCGAAGCTCTTCTGGTAGTCGGCGAACGCGTCGGCCGCGCCGTCACCCGCGTTGGGGTTGTTGTCGTTCGTGTCGGCGGCCTTGGTCGCCTCGAAACAGCCCAGGTCGGTCGGGTGGATGTTCCCGAAGTCGTAGATCAGGTAGTCGAGCTTCCCGGCCACGCCGGTGTCCTGGATCGTCTTCGGGTAGTACGCGTTGGCGTAGACCGACCACTGGTCGTAGTAGGCGACCTTGATGCCGCCGCTGGTGGCGGCCGCGCCGGTGGTGTTGGTGGTCGCGGCGTTGGCCGCGGCGCCGCCGGTCAGCGCGAGGCCCGCGCCGAGCAGCACGGAGGCGGCGGTGCCGGCCGCGACGGCGGCCAGGCTCTTCGGGCGGCGTCGACGGCCGCCCGTCGGAGCCGGGGTCCCGGCCCTTTCAATGCGTGAACGCAGCATGGGTGCGTGACTCCTGGTTGTGGGGGTTTGCGTCGTCCCGTGGGGATGCGCCCGAGGTGGGGTCGGGCGACCGGGACATGACAGCTCAGTGCGGGGAATCGTGCGGGGAATCGAGCGGGATCAGCGGGATCGGGCCTGGACGGACACCGGGATGTGCCGAACCGGCGCCCGCGGCACGAGGCCGTTGACGCCGGTTCAGGGGCTCCCTGCACCTGGGCAATAAAAATGGACTAGACCAACTCCCCCGTCAAGGGGTCCCGTTGGGCCTTGAGCCGCGCTTAAGGTTCGGCCCCCGCCGGACACCCGCGCTGACCTGCGCGCCAGTAGCGGGAGTCAGTAGCGCAGCGCGTTCGCCACCACGGCCTTCAGGCTGCCCGAGAGGTCCCGGTTGCTGCGCGCGGTGGCCTGGGCGCTCCGGCCGGCCGCCACGTCCTGGACCGTCACCGCGGTCGCGTCCTGCACCGAGCCGGAGTCGTCGGTGAAGTCGACCTGGATCACGTACCGGTACGACTGCTGCCCGTGGTTGGTGACGGTCAGCTCCACCTGCGCCCTGCCGTCCGAGCCGGTGCTCACCGCCCCGACGGCCACGTCCCCCTTGGCGTCCAGCCCGCCCTTGATCCCGGAGACCGCCGAGGAGGCCGCCGACACCGCCGCCGAGGCCCGCGCCTCCGCCGAGGCGATCACCGCCCCCGCCCCGCCCGCCACCGAGGCCAGCGCCGAGGCGGCGGACGCGGCGGCCGAGGCGCCCCGCTCGATCGCGGCGGAGGCCGAGGTGGCCACGCTGCTCGCGCTCTTTCCGGAGGAGCAGCCCGCCAGCGCCACCGCGGCGACCATGGTGGCGGCCAACACCCCGGCCACCGACCGGCGTTGGCGGCGCACCGGCGGCGCGTCCAGGTGCCGTGCGGTGACCCGCGGCCTCGAACCGATCCGGGTGAGCGGCTGGCGGTCCATGCGGTCCAGGCGGTCCATGCGGTCCCTCGTTTCTGCCTCGGCGCCGGGCTGCCCGGCACGCCTCCCCGCCCACCCTCCGAGGGCCGCCCGGGGGCCGCCAGCAGGACTGGTGCCTCCGGGTGACCCGGGCTAGCAGGCCGGCGCGGGCCGCCCCCGGACAGGACCTGGGGCCGCCGGCGCGTCAGGACAGCCCCGAGCCCTCCTGCGCGTCCGCCTCCATCGCGGCCCGCTCCTCGCGCAGCCGCACCACGTGCCGGCGCCGCGCCACCACGCCGTACGCCCCGGCGACGGACCCCGCGAAGGCCGCCAGGCCCATCCACGGCCGGTCGAGGACGTGGCAGGTCAGGTGGTCCAGCGAGTACCGCCCCGGACCGGCCAGGCCGAGCGCCAACCCGGCCGCGCCGAGGAAGGCCGGGTACTCGTAGCCGCCGGAGGTCGCGAAGAAGCCCCCGGGGGCGTGCACCGCCACCGCGCCGGCCATCGTCCCGGCCACCACCGCGCCGGCCGCCCCGGTGGCCAGCCCGGCGACCAGCAACACGCCGCCGCCCGCCTCACCGGCGCCCGCCGCGATGGCGCTCTGCCGGCCGGGGTGGAAGCCCATGTGCTCCATCGCCTGGGCGGTGCCCTCCAGGCCGCCGCCGCCGAACCAGCCGAACAGCTTCTGGGTGCCGTGCGCGATCAGCACCCCGCCGACCGCGCCGCGCAGGGCCAGCAGGCCCAGGTCCTTACGGTTCAGACACATGTCGCATCCTCGCTCCCGGGCAGGTGATCCGACTTCCATGGGAGCCGAGAGCGCGCACCCGTTCGAGCCGGGACGGCCATCCGGGCGAATTCGCCGGCGACCGGGAATGAACCGCCCCCCGACGAGATTCACGCCACGCCCGACCGCGGGGCGTGGCGTGGCGGAGCGGCCGCACCAGCCTCCGCGGTCATGCTTGGCGCATGTTCGTCTTCAATCTGAGCAGCGCCTTCATCACCTTCTTCGCCGTGGTCGGCCCGCCCAAGGTCCTGCTGGCCTTCGCCCGGCTGGCCTCCACCCGGAGCACCCGGGAACTGCGGCGGCTGGCGGCGTGGAGCACGGTCATCTCGGCGGTGATCGGCCTGGTGCTCGGCTTCACCGCGGACGAGGTCACCACGCTCTTCCACATCAGCGACCAGTCGCTGCAGCTCGCCGGTGGGGCGATCTTCTTCATCTACGCGGTCGCGCTGGTCTTCGGCGTCCACCTCGGCGGCGAGAGCGAGGACGGCGACCACCTGCCGAACCCGATGGTGGACGGCATCCGCGAACTGCTGCTGCCGTACATCGCCAGCCCGCTCGCGGTCACCGCCGTGCTGGTCGCCTCGCTCGCCCGCAACGACTGGGGCTGGAAGGCCACCATCGGCGGGGCCTACCTCGCGGTCGTGGTGATCAACTACGTCTGCGTGGCCCTGCTGGCGCCGCTGATGCAGCGCACCCACCGCACCTCGCTGGAGGTGCTCTCCCGGCTGCTCGGGCTGCTGCTCGCGGCGGTCGGCGTGGAGCTGTTCCTGACCGGCCTGGCCGGGCTCGGGGTGCACATGCCCGAAGGGCACTGAGCCCGGCCGCCGCCCGTCAGACCGCCACCCGTCAGACCGCGGCGGCCGCCAGCCGGGCCAGCACCTCGCCGATCCGCTCCCGCACCAGCGGATCGGCGACCAGCCCGTCCGGGCCGACCGCCCCGCGGTCCAGCGGGATGCGGACGCAGGCCCCGTCCACCACGGCCGCGCCGGTGTAACCGAGGACGGTGCGCAGGGTGGCCTCCGCGCCCTGACCCCGGCCCGGGCCGGCCGCGTTGATCCAGCCGGCGGGCTTGTCCGCGATCTCCGTCCCGCCGACCGTCCAGTCCAGCAGGTTCTTGAAGGAGCCGGGCAGCGTCCCGGCGTACTCGGGGGTGCAGACCAGCAGCGCGTCGGCGGCCTCGACGGCGGCGCGCAGGGCGGCCACCGGCCCGGGCAGCGGGTCGGTGTCGTGGTCCGGGTTGAAGTGCGGCAGGCCGGCCAGCCCGGCGTAGTAGGTGGCCCGCAGGCCCGGGGTGGCGGCGGCCACGGCGGCGGCGGTGCGCAGCACGGTCTCGTTGGTGGAACCGGCCCGCAGGCTCCCGGGCAGCAGCAGGATGTGACGCTCGTTCGGCATGCCGAGGAACCTACCGTTCCGGCCCCGGGCCGCTCGGCGGCCGTGCCGGCGCCGTGGCGCCGCGCCGGGGCGACGGCACTACGGCTTCACAGCTCCACGGCGCTACGCCCCGGCGGGCGCGACCACCGGCCGCCAGGGCACCGGGCTGGAGAGGATCATCGAGCTGGACGGCTGGCCGTAGCCGCCGAGCCGGTCGCACAGGGCCTCGAAATCGGCCATCGTGGGCACCGCGACCAGCAGCGCGCAGCAGGCCCCGCCGGTGACCCGGTGCAGCTGGAGCACCTCCGGCCAGGCGGCCACCTGGGGGTCGCGCAGCACGCAGCGCGGGCCGTAGCACTGGATCTGGACCAGCGCGGTGATCGGCAGTCCGGCCCGGCTGAGGTCCACGTGGGCGTGGTACCCGGTGATCACGCCGTCGGACTCCAGTCGGCGGACCCGTTCGGCCACCGCGGGTGCGGACAGGCTCACCCGGCGGGAGAGTTCGTTGTAGGAGAGCCTGGCGTCGGTCTGCAACTCGGCCAGCAGGCGGCGGTCGACGGCGTCCATGGCGGCTCCCGGAGTGACTGGAATGGGTGGTTTCGCGATCGTAAAGCGAATCGGCCGAACGCCTCGCGAACGACAGCCCGGATCGCGGTTGCGGTGTCCGTCGACCATTCAACCGGGGGGTCGCACCGCCGCACAATGGGCACCCCGGTGGAACCAGGCCGTCCGTCTGGTCGCCGGTCCGGGCGACGGGCCCGGGTGGATCAGGAGGAATCGGGATGGGGCACGACACGGTGGAGACGCCCAGCCTGTCGTTCGGTCGGCGCGGGGAGCCGGATCGGGGCACCCCGTACGCCCGCTACGTGTGCCTGGACGAGCTGCACAGCCTGCAGCACCCGCGCAGCAAGGTGCCGGCCGAGCTGTCGTTCATCGTCACCACGCAGGTGATGGAGCTGCTGTTCGACCTGCTGCGGCACGAGTGGACGCTCGCCCAGCGCGCGCTGCGCGAGGACGACCTGCCCACCGCGCTGGCCGCGCTGCGGCGCGGCACCCACGCGCAGGACGTGCTGGTGGAGTCCTGGGACCTGCTGGCCACCATGACGCCGCAGGAGTTCAACGGCTTCCGCGCGGAGTTCGGCCAGGCCTCCGGCTTCCAGTCCGCGGCCTTCCTGCACCTGGAGTTCCTGCTCGGCAACAAGAACGCCGCACTGCTCGCGATGTACGACGGGATGCCGCGGACGCAGGCCGAGCTGACCGAGGCCCTGCGCTCCCCCGGCCTGTACGACGACGCGCTGGCCCTGCTGGCCCGGCGCGGCCTGCCGCTGCACCCGGAGCCCTCCGAGCAGCGCTACCGCGCCAGCGACGAGGTCGCCGCGGCCTGGCGCCTGGTCTACACCGACCCGGAGCACGCCGACCTGCAGCCGCTCGCCGAGGCGCTGCTGGACGTCGCCGAGCGGGTCACCCGCTGGCGCCAGCGCCACCTGTCCGCGGTCAAGCGGACCATGGGCGGCAAGCCCGGCTCGGGCGGCTCCAGCGGGCTGAGCTGGCTGCGCAGGTCCGCCGAGCAGGACGTCTTCCCGGAGCTGTGGACGATCCGGGACGAGCTGTGAACGAGGGGATGGGCATGGTCACACGCGAGGAGTGCGCGGCGCTGGACGCCGTCGACCCGCTGGCGGCGTTCCGCAAGGAGTTCGCCCTGCCGGACGGGGTGGTCTACCTGGACGGGAACTCGCTCGGCGCGCTGCCGGTGCGCACCGCGGAGCGGGTGCGGCAGGTGGTCGAGGAGGAGTGGGGCCGGGAGCTGATCCGCAGCTGGAACGACGCCGGCTGGTTCGAGCAGCCCTACCGGCTGGGGCGGCGGATCGCCCCGCTGGTCGGGGCCGGCCCGGAGGAGGTGGTGGTCTGCGACACCACCTCGGTGAACCTGTTCAAGGTGCTCGTCGCCGCGCTGCGGCTGCGCCCCGGGCGGCGCACGGTGCTGGGCGACGGCGAGGCGTTCCCGACCGACCTGTACATCGCCGAGGGCGCCACCGGCCTGGTCGAGGGCGCGCGCAGCGTGCTGGTCCGGCCGGAGGAGCTGGACCGGCACCTGGACGGCGACGTCGCCGCGGTCGTCCTCTCGCACGTGGACTACCGCACCGGCGAGCTGCTGGACCTGCCCGGGATCACCGCCCGGGTGCAGGCCGCGGGCGCGCTGATGATCTGGGACGTCTGCCACTCGGTGGGCGCGCTGCCGGTCGAACTCGGCGCCGCGGGCGCGGACTTCGCGGTCGGCTGCACCTACAAGTACCTGAACGGCGGCCCCGGTTCGCCGGCCTTCCTGTACGCCGCGGAGCGGCACCTGGCGGCCGGCCCGCGGCAGCCGCTGAGCGGCTGGTTCGGGCACGCCCGCCCGTTCGCCTTCGAGCCCGGGTACGACCCCAAGCCGGGCATCGGACGCTTCCTGACCAGTTCGCCGTCACTGCTCGGACAGGCCGCACTGGGCGCGAGCCTGGACGTCTGGGAGCGCGCCGACCCGGCCGCCGTCCGGGCGAAGAGCCTGGCCCTGACCGACCTGTTCATCGGACTGGTCGAGGGCCTGGACGGGATCGACGTGGTGACCCCGCGCGAGCACGCCCGGCGGGGCAGCCAGGTCGCGCTGCGACACGCCGACGGCTACCCGGTGATGCAGGCGCTGATCGCGCGCGGCGTGATCGGGGACTTCCGTGCGCCCGACCTCATGCGGTTCGGCTTCACCCCGCTGTACCTCTCGTACACCGACGTCTGGGACGCGGCCCGGGAGCTGGCCGAGGTGCTGGCCGGCGGGGAGTGGCGGGAGGAGCGGTTCTCCCGCCGGGGCGAGGTGACCTGAGGCCCGGCGCCACGGCCCGGGCCCGGCGCGGTCCGGGCCTGGCGTCGGCGGACAGTCCGTCACGGGACAGTGACGCAGGTCATGTTCAGGTAAAGTTCGACCCCCATCATCCTTGGGAAGCCTCCCGGTTGACTCACCGTCAGCCGCAAAGGGAGGTTTGCATGAACATCGAACTCGGACCGCTTGAGCCCGAACCCTTCATGCTGGCCCTGGGGTTGACCCTGCTCTTCCTGATCACGTGGACGCTGGGCCACCGCCTCCTCCCCCGCGTCGAGCGGGCCCAGGCCGAGCGGTGGGACGCGACCGGGGGCCGCACCGAACGCGCCGACGCCATCCGCGCCGAAGCCGAGGCCGGCCGGGTGGTCGGCGAACCGGTGCACGCCGTCGCCGCCGGCCGCCGCACGGTGGACCGCTTCTTCCGCTCCCGCTGAGCCGCCGTCGGCCCCTCGCCCGTGCTGGGC